>CAKZOK010000151.1 GCA_937136415.1 uncultured Cytophagales bacterium
TTAATCAAGATGTTTGTATAAAGACATTGTTTTTTGCAAGTCATCTAGCAAAGCAAAATTTTGTTTGTCCTTAAAAAAAGAACAACATTTACTTTCTTATTCAAAATATTTATTTATCAATTCTATTCAAAAGTGATGAAACTAATCTATATTTATGATGCCCTTTGTGGCTGGTGTTATGGTTTTGCGCCTACGATGCGTGATTTTTATCAAAAAAATAAAAATGCCTTCGAAACCATTGAGGTTATTTCTGGTGGAATGATTACAGGTGAGCGAATTGGTGCGATTGGAGAAGTTGCTCCCTACATCAAAACAGCCTACAAAGACGTAGAAAATCGAACAGGTGTAACATTTGGTAAGCCATTTTTGAAAGACATTTTAGAAGAAGGAAGTGCAGTTTTTACTTCTATTCCTCCTTCAGTTGCGTTATCAATTTTTAAAAAAGAAGCACAAAATAACCCAAAATTAGCAGGCGAAAAAAATGAGCAACTTCTTCATTTTGCCGAAGACTTACAAAAACTTATTTATTTTGATGGAATTGTACCACAAGATTACACAAAATATGGCGAATTAGCAGAAAAATATGATTTAGACAAAACGGATTTTATAGAAAAAATGACTAATTTGGAATATGAAAAATTGACTCAAAAAGATTTTCAATTATCCAAAGATTTTGGTGTAAATGGTTTTCCTACACTTATCATTCAAAAAGAAGAAGAGTATTATTTATTTGCTAGAGGTTTTGTAGATTTAACAGAAATGGAAAAACGCTTTGAAGCAATGAGGGCTTCTATCAGATAAAGTTATCCACAATCAAATAATTCTTATGTGCTTAAACGCCCAATTCGTTATTAACAACTGCCATTATTTCTAGAATAATAAATGAAACTATTTCTTCTAGATATATAAAAAATATGACCCTGATAATAATTCTCAAAAATATGCAAAATATATCCCTTTTTGGGCATAAAATTTAATAAAAAACCAAAATGATTCCAACTTACATTATCGCTATTGGCGACGAGCTTCTTTACGGACAAACACTCAACACAAATGCTCATTCACTTTCCAAAATGATGACTGATGTTGGTTTTAAGGTTATCAAGCATATTTCTATTGCTGATGACAAACAAACTATTCTGGACACTTTGGAACAAATGGCAAAGGTCGCAAAAGTAGTTTTGATTACAGGTGGACTCGGACCCACAAAAGACGACATTACCAAAAAAACATTTGCAGAATATTTTAATGTCGGAATGCGAAGAGATGAAAATGTATTAAAACATGTTCAAAGTCTTTTTGAGAGCAGAGGCAGAATGATGACCCAACTCAATCAAGCACAAGCCGATGTTCCTACAAACTGCAAAGTCATTCATAATGCACTCGGAACAGCCCCCGGAATGTGGTTTGAAAAAGATGGCTGCGTTTTTATATCTATGCCCGGTGTGCCTTATGAAACAAAAAATATAATGCAACAAGAGGCAATTCCTCGTTTGATAGAATTTTTCAAACCTCCTTTTATTGTCCATAAAAAAATACAAACTGTTGGCGTTCCAGAGTCTATGTTGGCACAAAATATCGAAGAATGGGAAAATAATTTGCCTCCTCATATTGGATTGGCATATTTGCCTCATTTGGGTAGGGTAACATTGAGATTAACATCAGAAGGAAAAGACAAGCAAAAAATTGAAAAAGAATTAGAAGAGCAAGTCAAAAAAGTACTTCCTTTATTGCAAGAAGCTGTTTATGGTCTTGATGATGAAACGCTAGAAGGAGTAGTTGCTAATCTATTAAAAGAGAAAAAATTTACTTTAGGAATTGCAGAAAGCTGCACAGGAGGACACACAGCTCGCACATTTACACAAAACGAAGGAGCTTCACAATTTTTTGAAGGAGGAATAATTGCTTATTCCAATGATGTAAAAATGAAAATATTGGGAGTAAAATTAGATACAATCGTAAAATATGGAGCTGTCAGCCAACAAACAGCCTTAGAAATGGCAGAAGGTGTACGAAAAACACTAGGAACAAAAATCGGAATTGCAACAACAGGAGTAGCAGGAACAGGAGGAGGAACAGACGAAAAACCAGTCGGAACAATTTGGATTGCTTATTCTGATGAAAATGAAACTGTTGCAAAAACATATCAATTAACCAAAAATAGAAATCTAAATATACAACTTACCACAAATGCCGTTTTGAACTTACTTAGAAAAAAATTGATTAAAATATAAATAAAGTTTCTTATTTGTTAAAATCCTTTGTAATTTTATAGTATATAAAAATAAGATTACTTAGACATCAAAAACAATGTGGAATTTAGAATATATCAAAAATTCTCTCGAACAAATAAGTCAAAACGACCCAATTACGTATTTTGCACCTTTTTTTCTGTTATTTATTCTTCTCGAATTAGGAATTAATTTAGCTCAAAAAAAAGAATGGTACAACAAAAAAGATGCTTTCTCTTCAATGGCTATGGGCTTTGGTTCTTCTTTTTTGACACTTTTTGCTAAATTTCTTTATATAGGAATTTATATGTGGATTTATGACAATTTCCGTCTTTTTACGCTCCCTAATATTTGGTGGGTTTGGATTTTGCTCATCTTTGCAGATGATTTTTCATTTTATTGGCATCATCGTTTGAGCCATCAAATTCGTATTTTGTGGGCTGCTCATTCTAATCATCACTCAGCAAAAAGTTATAATTTGGCTGTTGCATTGCGCCAAAGTTGGACAGAAATGTTTTATAAATATATCTTTTGGCTTTGGTTGCCTTTGGTTGGTTTTCATCCGATGATGATTCTGATGATGATTTCGGCAAGTCTTATTTATCAATTTTTATTGCATACAGAAGCTGTCGGAAAACTTGGTTTTTTGGAGTCATTTATGAATACACCTTCGCATCACAGAGTTCATCACGCCACAAATATTAAGTATTTAGATAAAAATCATGCAGGGATTTTTATTATTTGGGATAGGCTTTTCGGAACATTTATAAAAGAAGATAACGAAAAACCAATCTATGGACTTACTCAAAATTTGAATACTCACAATCCGATTCGTATTGCCTCTCATGAATATGAACAAATTTGGCAAGACATCAAAAAACCAATCTCATGGCAAAACAGAATTAATTATCTGATAAAGCCTCCGGGGTGGAGTCATGATGGAAGCCGAAAAACGACAAAGGATTTGGTAAATGAAATGAAGAATAAATAAATCAGATTCTATTTATTTTAATTCTCATAATCCAAAATCTTACGAGTTTCTACTTCTCTAGTCTTGACAGGAATCACAAAACGAAGCGAAAAAGCATGACGATTTAGGTTATTAATAACCTTGTCAATGCCTTGTGGAACAATAAGAAATTGATACGAATAAGTCAAATGCAAACCATTTCCAATTTTGCCCATGTTTCCACCACCAAACAAAGTACGAGGCGAAACTCCCATCAAAATACGCACCCCCGGATTTATTTTATCACCGTCTGTATGGATTGTTGCAGCACCTCCCAAAGCTACCCAAGACTGCGTCCAGCCTGTGAGTGCAAGCCCATAATAATTTTTCCAAGGCGATATTTGAACAGAATCTGCACCTATTGAGGTTTGGCGAATTTCATATTCTTCCTTAAATGATTCATTAAATGGTGCAATTTCTCCAGAAAGCGAAACTGCAAAGAACGTTTTTTTCCAATTCCATTTTGCCTTAGCAATTCCGAGTTCTAAAACAGGACTTTTATAATACTGAATGCCTCCAACAAGCCCCCAACCAACAGTTTCTTGAAACAAAGAACGAGAATCATAAAACTGACTAGCATCATTTGGCTTACATTCTGCATACACTTCCAAATAAGTATTTCTTTGTGTAATGTCCAAAATTGCCATACTATCCAAACTTCCTGTTGAAGAAATTCCATAAATTTCATATCTACGAAGTACTTTTCCATTTGGTTTTTTCAAAATAAATGTAGAATCATTTTCTGTTTGCCATGTTCCTGTTTCGGTTCTATCAAAAGCAGAAAAATTATAACTTTTGTCATTTTTTAGTTCTAAAAATTCTTTTTCACAATCTCTAACACTAAAAAGAGTATCTGATTCATTGACATAAATTTCGATATAATGCGCTAAACCCCATTTTTTTCCTGTAATATTTTTCATTTTATTTTCTATTTTTCCACCCAAATTATCGGCTGTATTTTGGGCAATAACTCCAGAGAAAGAACAAAGAATAAATATAAAAAGAGTGAAAAATAAAGTGAATTTGATTTTCATTTTATAAAAATTAAGCTAAGAGAATAAAGAAAAATTAAAATAGTATACACAATAAAAATTGTTTTTCGAAATCCTAAGAAGTTTTAAGGTTCTTAGGGTTTAAATATAAGTGGTTTTTACAAAATTATTTTCGAAATTCGATTATGTAGGAGTATAATAAACTATGGATATATTATCAAGCAAAAATACTACTTAAATTGTTAATCTAGCCAAAAAAAAGAAGGTTTTTTTGTACCTTTACTCAACTACTTACCGTCCAAAAGAAAACAGGTACTCAATCTGATTGATTACCTGTTTTTCTTTTTTATTAAAATTGACTTATCAAACCAAAATGAATTTTTGAATTAATGACTGAAATAGCCTGTGTTTTCGAATTTCCCATTGCATAAATAAAATAAAAAACACCTGTTTTGGTGGCAAAACTAATTCCAGCACCTGCTGAAGTAGGCAAGTCCAAATAGATTTCATTCCGACGATTATGCGCCCGAATGGCTGCTTGTTCTGCAAAAGCCATCAAATAAGAACGCTCTTCGAAATAAAAACGCCATTCTGCTCCCAAAAGAGCGTACCGAGAAACAAAAAAACTATTTGGGTCAAATCCACGAAGATTCTGCAAACCTCCGACTCTCAAAAGTTCATTCAAAAATAAATTTTTACTTTCTACAAACTGAATTTGTGTTCGAAGGCGAATAGAAGATAATTTATTTACTTTCAAAAAAAGATTTATATCAGTATTAAATTTTAGTTGTGGATTTTTGAAGTCATTTTCAGTTGGTTTATCTGAAATTCTACTCTTACTAAGCGAATCTGTAAAGACCTTATTTCCTGTCGAAATTTCTGTAATTATCTGAAATCCTTTTCTTGGAAAATAAATATCATCTAAAGTAGTATAAGAATGCGAAATTCCGTAATGCCAAAAACGACTATCAGCTGTCGGAATATTTGCAGTATCTGCATTTCGAATAATTCCTGTTCGGATAGTAGTCGAAAGTGAAGTAAAAAAACCAATTTTGCCAAATTTTGCACTCGGATAAGCAATATTTGCACGCCTTTCGACGCTGCTAAAGGTAGAATCTTCTTTGATAAAATTAAAACTACCTCCTATTTCAAGATTTGTTTTTAAGAAATTAGGGTGTTGATAGTTTGCATACAATGTCTGTGATTCTGGACGTACTCGCTGCCATTCGAAAGCGATTGTTTTGCCTGCCCCAAAAGGATTTAGAAGGTTTAGTTTTACCTGCCCTGTCAGAAGCAAACCCGAACCAGCATTATTTTGAGAACTTGCACTTGTTTGGCTTTTTGGTAAAAAACCTATTACACCATCAAACTGGCTGCTTTTTACTCGTTTTAATGGAAGTCGTAAATATGCTCTATCATATCGAAACTCTATTTTTGGTTTTCCTTTTAGTTTGAGGTAAGGCATTGTTTTTAGAAGGCGAATTGCATTTTTGACCCTACTTTCTTGATAAACCTTACCTTTTTGAATATGTAAATAATTCATCAAAAAATCTTTTTTAATCTTTGCATTTCCATCAATAATCAAAGAATCAAATTGAATTAGAGAACCACTTTGGTAAATCAAATGAGCAGAAAAATAAATTCTTTCTTTAGTTTCAATAATTTTAACACTATCCAAATTTGTTCTTGCCATTGGATAACCATTATTTTCAGCATATTTTAGGATAGCTTGTTGTAATTTTTCTATATCTTGAGTCTTTACAGGATAATTTGAGCTATTATTATCGTCTTTTTTTGCTACTTTTTTCAAAAAATCTTTTCGTTCGAAATCACTAATTATATTTTTTTGTATCAAACTAGGAAGGAATTTTGTGCGTAATTCTTTCCAAAAAGCTCGTTTTCCTAAATCAATGATAAGTTCAATTTTATTTTTAGAATTTAATGTATTTAGACTATCAATCGTAAAAGGAATTAATTTTGCTTTCCAATAGCCTTCATTATGCAAACTTTGAAGTAAATTTGTAGTTAGTTTATTTAATTCTGATACAGATTTTACTTGTTTGGGAAACGAAACAAGTGGTAGTTTTTTTTCAAAATTATTTTGATAAGAAATACTAATCTGTACTTGTGCAGTTACTTTTTCTATATTAAATAATAAGAAAAATAAAAAAGTAAAAGAAATAAAAAAGTTTACACAAGTATTCATAGTAATTAATTAAAAATGTTTCTATGTGTTTAAAATGTATTCTTTGTATTAAAAAAAAACGTATTCTATCAATAAAACATGCAAAACGAAAACGAAAATTTACCTCCTTCTTCCTATTCTAATTATGAAAATGAAGATGCTACTTCAAACCCTTTTTTATATCAAGAAGTTATTTATCCAACCCAAAAACCTAAATATTGGTTACATATTTTATTATTTGTAATTACTTTTTTGGCGACAACTTTTGCTGGAGCAGAATGGATTTTTGGAGAAAAAAGTTTTATAACCTTACTTTTTGATGCTGATGGTTTTATAGGTTTTGGTAGAGGAGGGCTTGGTTTAGATGGTTTTGTGGCTGGTCTTTCTTATTCAATTCCTTTTTTAGGAATCTTGACCGTTCACGAATTTGGACATTATTTTGCTGCCAAATATCACAATATTCGTGCTTCTTTGCCTTTTTATATTCCGATGTGGCTTGGTTTTTTGGGAATGCCTTCTACTATCGGAACGATGGGTGCATTTATCAAAATAAAATCTCCTTTTACTTCCCAAAAGTCGCTTTTTGATGTAGGTGTAGCTGGTCCTTTGGCTGGTTTTGTGATTGCTCTTATTGTTCTTTTTTATGGTTTTTTGAATCTTCCTGCACCTGAATATGTCATCGAAATAGCACATCCATCGTGGCAAAAATATGGCTTGGATTATGCAAATTTTGTTTATAAAGCCATTCCAGAAGGCGCAAATATGGAACTAGGAACAAATCTTTTATTTGAGTTTTTTAAAAATTATGTTGCTCCAAATCCTGAATATGTTCCCAATAACAGAGAAATTTTTCATTATCCTTTTTTGCTTGCAGGATATTTGGCTTTGTTTTTTACTGCCCTAAATCTTATGCCGATTGGTCAGCTTGATGGTGGACACGTTTTGTATGCGATGTTTGGGCAAAAATGGCATAAGAAAATTTCGATGACAATGTTTACACTTTTCTTGACGTATGCAGGTTTGGGGCTTATTTCGCCTCAAGACCCTATCGAAGAGATTGCGCTGTATAGTATTTTTTATCTTTTTTTCTTGTTTATTATTTTTCTTAAAAATACCGAAAAACCCATTAACGCTGTTGTTTTTGCTCTAGGAATTTATGCTTTTCAGTTTTTGGTTGTTAGTTTTTTTCCAGAAGCAAAGGGGTATTATGGTTGGCTTGCTTTTGGTTTTCTTTTAGGAAAAATATTAGGACTTTCGCACCCACCTACACAAAATCAAAGTACACCAATTAATAAAGGAAGAATGATTTTGGGAATAATTACGTTTATTATTTTTATACTCTGTTTTTCTCCTCAACCTTTTGTGATTTCTTAGGTATCAATTTGTTGCGATATTATGTAACTGATAGCTTCCAAGCTGTCAGAGGTACGTTATTTTACGACAGCTTGGAAGCTGTCGGCTACTTTAGAAACTAATTTTATTTTTTGGCATTAATTTTCCATTTATCACAAAGTATATCAAAATCAAACTTTTGACGTTACTCTTTTGTAATTTGTTCAAATAACCATCGTTGAGGTTTGAAGCATCAACGAGGATTAAATCTCTAAAAAAATATGAAAAATATTCGTTTTCTTGTTCTGTTTTCTGTTTTGACATGTATTTCTCTTTCTACTTTTGCGCAAAATAATATCAATCAAAAATGGTGGGATAATTTGGAAGAAGGTTGGCAGCTTTATTTTAGATTTAATCACGATATAGATAGTATTCCGACTGCTCAAAATTTAGAAAAAATCTATACCCTCAAAAAAATAAATTGTGCAGGAAATAAAGATTATTACAACAAAGTAATTTTGGATATTAATCCATTAAAAGATTTGCCTTTTTTGGAAGAGGTTGATTTTTCATATTGTCCTGTAAGCTCGTTAGAGCCTCTAAAGAATGCCAAAAATTTGCGTAAAATAGATGCCGAACGAACATTAGTTTCTGATTTTTCGCCCATTGCAAAATTGGAAAAGTTAGAAGAAATTTGGGTGCAAAAATGTGCAGGAATCAATTCTGTTGCATCACTTTCAGAACTCAAAAATCTTAAAAAACTATCTCTTTCAGGCACTGGAATTATTGATATTTCTCCTTTGAGTTCGGTTACTAATTTAGAACGCCTTTATTTGGCACACACAAAAGTAAAGGATATTTCGGCTCTCAAAAACCTTGAAAGATTAGAAAAAGTTAGTTTTACTGCTACTGGAATCAAAGATATTTCGGCATTATCAAAGCTCAAAAATCTAAAATCTATTTTAGCTTGGCGCACTCCTATCAAAGATATTTCGCCATTATCAAAACTCACAAACTTAGAAGAATTATATCTAAACTGGACACAAGTAGAAGATATTTCGTCCTTAAAAAACCTTACAAAACTGCGTGTGATAGGCTTAGGACATACAAAAGTAAAAGATATTTCTGTTTTTTCTTTTATGACTCAACTTGTTGATATTCAATTAAATAATACCAAAATTGTAGATATTTCGGCTCTCAAAAATTCTAAAAACGTAGAAATACTTTCTATTTCTAAAACAGAAGTTGAAAAGATTGATGTACTAGAAGAATTGTTTCATTTAAAAAAAGTATTCCTAAATCAAACACAAATAAAAAGTATTGCATCACTCAAAAATGCTACAAAATTAGAACTCTTGGAAGTAGGAGAAACACAACTAAATTCTTTAAAAGGAATAGATAAATTGGTAAATTTAAGAGATTTGTATGTTTATCAAACACAAATAAAAACATTAAAGCCTCTTTCTGAATTGATAAAATTGGAAAAACTTTTTTGTGGACAAACGCAAATAAAATCTTTAGAAGGGCTAGAAAATAAGGTAAATTTGAAAACTTTAGATGCTCAAAAAACAGAAGTGCAAGACATTACTCCTCTACAAAATTGCAAAAAATTAGAAACACTTATTTTGATAGATACAAAGTTTGATACTATGGAAATTGCTGAAAAACTCAAAAGGCAAAATCTAAAAAAATTGTATATCAAAGGAACACCATTACAAGAAAAAATAGAAAAAGAAGAAGGAGAAGGAGATGATTATTAGAGTTTTCAAATTATAAACTGGAGTTACGCACTTATTGTTCTGTGTGCCACAGAACACGGTTTGCAAATTTGTCTTACAATATAGTAGTACAAGATTCTACGTAACTCCAGTTATAAAGTTGTTTAAGAATTGGTTTTGTGCATGTATTTGTTGGTGTCGCTACGCTAAAACTGTTATTCCCCACCCTAAATTCAAAAAAAACGGTATTTGAATATTTATTTTTAATAAAATATTAGGGCAATTTATAAATAACCAAAAAATTCATTTTTAGGGTGGAGAATGAGAGCTAAAAGACCAACAAAGGCTAGTTTTTTTCCTTAGAATTGGGTTTGTAAATCTAATTTTATCGAAAGAAAGCCATTATCAATCAATTTTGATAATGGCTTTTTTTTAATTAAAAAACAACCAATTAATAACTACTTCGAAGGCACGAGGTTGAGCAATATAAAGAGGAGTATCATAATAGCCTTTTCCAGCCACATCTAATAAAACATTGTTTACCTTCATCGTAATTTTGGCTCTGCTTACCTTAAAATTAAAAAATAAATCCATTTGAGGAAAGCCGCCTACTTTATATTTTTCTTGTAAATGAAATTGCTGAATGAGTGGATTATAAGCATCTGCTTTGTATTTGCTATGAAAATGAATATCTGTTCCAATTTCGGCTTCCATTGCATTATTGAATAATTTGTCTTTATAGAAAAACATAAAATTGACAAAAACAGGGGGCATTCTTATTAAATCCTCTCCCAAATTTTGATTATAACGAAAATCTAAAAGTGCGTGCAATTTGTTGTATGAACCTCTCATCACAAGCCCTGCCGAGATGGGTTGTGTAGCTTTTGAGGTCTGACGAGCAACAGAATTAGAGTCATTATAGACCAAATTTTGAATATTACTCGCTGAGATATAAGGGCGAAGAGAAATCTTGTAAGCCGAATCTACAGCCTTCAAAAAAGGTAAATTTAATGGATTAAACTCCAAAGAAGCATAAATTTTGTCGCTTGTTGTTCTTTCAAAGTTATCATTTTGCCAGCGTAATTGTGGTTGAAAAGAATATTGTTGAGCCAAAGAAGGCAAATAAACCGTTCTGTTTAGACCAACTGTCAAGTTATTACGAATCCATTCTGCCGAAACTCTATAATCACCCACCAAATCCGAAACAAGTTGATATTCTGCTGAAGCATCAATATAAGAAATAGCAGAAATTGTATTATCTTTTATCGAAATAGATGGTTTGAAATTGATTTGAGTAGAATCTTTTTTAGACAGAGAATCTAAGACTTGACGCTCCTTTTCATAGTTTTTTGGTTTGGTATCTAATTTTGAATTAAGAAAATAACGCACTCCACCTCCAATAAAAAGCTCAGGTTCAATATCTATTTTTTGGCTTGTTTGTAGCTCTCCCAGTGCAAAAGGAAAATCATAATGAAGCTGATAATTTCGCAATTTTGCATAGGTTCGGTATTGGAAATTATTTATTCGTCCCTTTATTCCTGCTTTGTTTTCTAGCTGTGTAAAAGCTGTTCGGTAGGTAAAACCATTTTCAGGCAACACAGAAGGGAAGTTAGAAAACTGCTGATAGAATGTTAAATTTTCAACATAATTTTCTGCATTATTAGTATATCTATTTGTATTTTGAGAATAATCTGTAAGTTGAAAAATCTCTAATTGCCCTTTTTTTGTGATGCTGTATTGTTGATAAATATGAAAAGTACGCCCAGATTGATTTACATCTGCGTATTTTGTGAGGTTATAATCTAGCTCTGAATCATCTAATTGAAAAAGCGTATCAATAATATTTTGGTTTGTAAAGTCATCTAAAGTAACTGTGGGTTTTACGCCTCCTGTTTCTAACATATTGTGGTCGTACCAAGAAAAATGAGCAATCATTTTATATCGATGATTCTTAGAAAAAAAGCGATTTGTTACACTAAATGTTTGGTGTTCCATTTGTTCGTCATTTCTCTTAAAAGCTCTATTAATTACTTTATTTGCACTCAAACGCCTATAAAAAATACTTATATTCCAATCAGGTTTTATATTTCTACTCAAATCTACATCTAGCCATGATTTTCCTTGCCCTCCTTGCACTAAAAAAATATCAACATAAGGTGCAAGAGTATTGAAATAAGGGATTTCGGAAGGTCTTCGTATGTAAGGTTCATACGCCGTAATGCCCCACCGAGTACCAATTTGATGAGGTTCTTGATAAAAAATAGACTGTGATGCCGTTCCCAAATTTCCTAAATCTTGATAGTCATAATTATTTTTTTGAGTAATAGTATATCTATGAAAATTATGTACAGATGTATCTGGATGAATTTCTCTTTTTGTATTTAGATACAAATCTTCTTCATAGAGTTTCCAAACCGAATTGGCTGCATATTCTATACTGTCTGTATTTATTTTTGGAGGTATTTCTCCCTGCAACAATGCTCCTGTTTGGGTGCTATCTTGGGCTATGGAGTCTGTAAGGTTTGTTTTTGTGGTATCTTGCGTTTGTTTATTAGATAATTTTTTGCCTTTTTTTATCGAATTATTTTGAGTGGTATCTATTTTTATTGTTGTTGAAGATGATATAGAATCATTTTGAGAAAAAGCAAATTGAGTAAAAAATAGACAAACAAAAACGAAGAATAATGTTGTTGATGGAAACACAATTACTGATGAGAGTAGAGGTGATAAAAATGATTGTTTTTTTCTGTAATTTTTCAAAATAGTTTCTATTAGTAACAGGAATTAAATAAATATTTTTTAATTAATTTATATCTTCTTCTTCTTTTGTTTGAGGAGTTTGATAAAAATGAATTTCGACAATATCAATGCGTGCGCCTTGCATTTCTTTGACAAGAATTGTAAAATTTTCATCTTTTATTTGTGTTCCTGCTTCTGGCATTGTACCTAATTTTTCTAAAATATATCCTCCTAGTGTATCATATTCGCCTTCTGGAATATTCCAGTAATATTTTTCATTGAGTTCTTGAATGCCATATCTTGCATGAAGTACAAAGTTTTTTTCATCAATTTTTTCAAAAAACAATCCTTCTTCATCGTGTTCGTCTTCTATTTCTCCCAAAATCTCTTCTACAATATCTTCAATCGTAACAATTCCTGCTGTTCCTCCAAACTCATCTGTGACCAATGCCATACTTTTGCGAGTAGCAATAAAACGCATCATCAACTCGTTGGTGTGCATTGTTTCGGGAACAAAAAATATACTATCTGTTACATTTTTTATTGTTTGAGGATTATCAAAGAGGCGCAAAGCGTGGCTATAACCAATTACATTATCGATAGTATCTTTGTAAATAATAATTTTTGAATGCCCACTTTCCACAAAAAGCTGTTGTAATTTTTCGATACTCTCATCAGTAGAAATTGAAACTATATCAGTGCGAGGAATCATACAATCTCTTACTTTTAGGGTTCTAAACTCTACTGCATTTTGAAACAAATCAGCATCTACATTTGATTTTTCGCCCTGCGAACCACTTAGTTTTTGAATATAATGATTGAGGTCAGAAATACCCAAAAGAGGCAATTCTCTATCTTCTTCTATCTTAAAAATAACTCTAGTAACCCATTTGGCAGATTTTATGATTATCCAAACAAAAGGATAAAAAACAAAATATACAGCTCTCATAAAATGCACCAACACTTCAATAATCTTATTTGGGCTTGCTAGAGCAATACTTTTTGGTAAAAATTCGGCAACAGCCAAAACAAGCATGGTTGATAAAATTGTTTGAGTTCCTAATACTGCTGTTTCGATGAGTGTTTCATTATTGATGAGCCAATGGGTAAATAATTCTTTGAGAGGAGGGTCTAAAACCTGCGCCATAAAAATTCCATACAAAACAAGTGAAATTGTATTTCCTGTAAGTGTTGTACAGATAAAATAATCTTCTAAATTATAAAAACGGTATAAAAGTTTTGCTGTTCTGCCTCCTTCATTTTGTTTTAGGGCAAGCTGAAGACGGTCTGCCGAAATAAATGCAATTTCGATAGCCGAGAAAAACGCCGAAAATAAAAGTGATATAAATATGAGAATCCAGGGGTTCATTTTTTTAAGTTATTAATTGTTAGTTATTAGTTATTAATTGAATGAATAGTATTTTTAATTAACTAATCACTAATAGTTTATCACTAATCACTATTTTACTGTCTTTTTTTGCGTTTCTTTTTGGGAGGCATATAATTAGAACTTTCCTTATTTGAATATTGCTTTTTTGTGTTGTTATTTTTTGGAGTTGAATTTTCATTTTCTTCTTTTTCCTTATCCGAATTTTTGGAACGAATATAAGTATAAACCAAAAACAAAAATACAGAAAGGCTAAGAATCCAATACACTTCCTGTACTTCGTAATAATAAAGCTGATGTACACCTATGGCTAGAGTAGCAACGCAAAAAGCTAATAGAATATTTTCAAGTAATTTCATTGAGCAAATTTATAAATAAAAATTTTGGCAAAGGTAGTGTTAATTTTATACTTTTGAATAGTTTGAAGAATCTCTATGTTTTTGATACACTTATTTTTTGGGCAAACTTTCTTGCAGGTTTGAATATGGCTTATTTTTTTTGTTTGTCATATCTGTACTGTCGGGTTTTTCGAAGCCTTCTGTTCTTTCTTTATAAATAAAATTCCCTGTTGGTTGCCATATTTTATACTTACTAAATTCTTCATTTGAAGTCATTCCAACTCCATAAAGTGTTTCGGTGGGTGTTTTGATAGCAATTTCTTTATCTGTATAAATTTCTCTTTTAAACTGATTCCAGTGCAGTTCTGGTGTATTTACCTTTTGTTCTTGTTGGTGATTGATGACCTCTACATTCCCAAAAGCATGATATAATTTGCTGATACGCTCAAAACGTCCCGAATCTGCTGTAAGTGTTGTTGTAATTTTCCCATTTGTATTATACATACTTATTCTAAAATTTTTAGGATAAAAAACATCTTCATTTTGGTAAATATATTCCAAAGGAGCTTCAACTTTGATTTTGAGTAAGCCTTTTTCACTATAAATTCTGCGAATATTTTCAAAACTAGCAATCAATGTATTTTTTGCTCTTTCTTCTGCAGTCATTTCCTCTTCTCCACAGCTCTGAAAAACAAACATTGTTATTAGAAATAAAAAAAAAGGACAACGACACAACCTATAATTCATAATTTTATCTGATTCGATGATAGTGATAATCATAATTTACAAAATTACAACTTTCTACAAACAGTCTATACTTTTGGTGTCTTAATTTTTGGGAAAAATAATTATTGTTTTATAAAAAATCATGAATACTAAAAAAGGAAATTCAATGAAAAAAAGATAAATAAATATTATCACAGTTGATTTTACATGATGTATTTTGTGTGTATATTAGGCTTCTGAAGAAGTGATAAATTCAGTTCTTTGGTCAGAATATTAGGGCTTATGCAAATCTATTTTGATATTTTTTTCATTTGTTCTATTATTTCTGATTATTTCAAAATCATGATTCAGTAAAAAAAAACATTAAAAATCTATTTCATTCTTACAAAAAAACGTAATTTGAAGGATTAAAAAATAATTCTTCATTTTCTAATTTTCTAATTTATGAAAAAAATAATTTTACTTTTCTCTACTTTTTTTATTTTTATTCTCTCTTTTTGTTCTATGGCGCAAAAAAACACTTCCTCATCAAAAAATAAATTTCCGATTCCTTTTGATACAAATACAAATCAAACGGTTACTTATCAAGAAGGTATTACATTTTTGAAAAAATTAGCAAGGGCTTATCCTCAATTTTTACAAATCAATGAATTTGGAATGACTGACAGTGGAGAGCCACTGCATGAAGTTATTTTTGAAGGAAATGGAAAATTTGATGTTCTTTCAAAAACAGAAAAAGAAAATAAATTTGTTGTCTTCATAAACAATGGAATCCACCCTGGGGAATCTGATGGAATTGATGCAACCTTTATGCTGTTGCGTGATTTGTGTACAAAAGAAGAAATTAGAAATGAGTACAAAAATATCGTTTTGGTAGTTATTCCATTTTATAATATTAGTGGAACTCTCACAAGAAACTCAACTACACGAGCCAATCAGAATGGAGCAGCAGAATATGGTTTTCGTGGAAATGTCAAAAATTTGGATTTAAACAGAGATTTTGTAAAATGTGATTCGAAAAATGGAGAAACTTTCAATAAATTATTTCAAAAATGGCAGCCTTTAGTATATCTTGAAAATCACGTTTCGAATGGAGCAGATTATCAATATACCATGACGCATTTGGCTACTCAAGCTGACAAATTAGGTGGGAAAATGGGTGCTTTTTTGAATCAAATTTTTACACCAGCTTTAGAAAAAGCAATGCTCAAACGCAATGAAGAAATGACTCCTTATGTCAATGTTTTTGGCTCTGACCCTATCAAAGGCTGGGAGGGTTTTATGGATTCGCCTCGCTATTCGACGGGATATGCTGCTCTTTTTCAAACCTTTTCGATGCTGACCGAAACTCACATGCTAAAACCTTACGACAAACGAGTAAAAGCAACTTTTATCTTTATGGAAGAGCTTCTAAAATATGTTCAAACAAATGGAAAAGAACTTCAAAAACTAAAAGAACAAGACCAAAAAGAGATAAAAACGATAAAAGAATTTGCTCTAAACTGGGAATTAGATAAAAAAAAATACAGAACACTCAATTTTAAAGGCTACGAATCTTCATTAGAAAAAAGTAAAGTTTCTCAACTCAATAGAATGAAATATGACCGTTCGAAACCATACACTAAAGAAGTAAAATATTACGATGCTTTCAAAGCAACAGCAAAAATTGATGCGCCAAAAGCCTATTTGATTCCACTTACTTATACCAAAGTTTTGGAAAGATTGAAATGGAATAACGTAAAAATGGATACTTTGATAAACGAAGAGCATAAAAATCACAAAGTTGAAGTATATGCTATCAAAAATTACAAAACATCGCCAAGAGCTTATGAGAGCCATTATTTACATTATGATATTGAAATTTCTAAAGAAGAAATGACTTTTCAAGAAGCTCTTCGTTATCCAGAACAAAAATATGTTTTGGTAAAAATGAATCAATTAGCAAACCGATATATTTTTGAAATGTTAGAACCACAGGCAGTAGATTCATTTTTTGCATGGAATTTCTTTGATGGAATTTTGCAACAGAAAGAACATTTTTCTCCTTATGTTTTTGAAGATATTGCAGCGCAGATTTTGGAAGAAAACCCAGCTTTAAGAAAAAAATTGGAAGATAAAAAAGCAAAGGATTCAGAATTTGCCAAAAATGCTTACTTACAATTAGAGTTTGTCTATCAACATTCTGTTTATCACGAAAAATCATATTTAAAATACCCTGTTTTGAGAGTGAATAATTAAGAAAATGAATTTTGTAACATTTTTCAAAAAACACTAAACCTTATCACAGTTATTTTTATCATGAAGTATTTTGTATTTGTGAGCAAACTATAAATTCAGTTCTAAGGAGCTAAACACACATGAGAAATTAACGGTGATAATCTTATTATATAAGTATTTTTTTTCATTTTATTTATTAATAATAAAATTGTACCTTTGCAAATCATTGTCTTTCATTCAGATTTGATTAAATCCGAAATAGACATTCCAAAACTCATTCTACAAACCACCTGAGTCACAAACCGATTTTATGGAACAACCTACTCCAGTAGCCAAACGAATAGATGCACTTGTCAAACTTCAAGAAGTTGATTCTAAACTAGACGAATTACGCAAAATAAAAGGCGATTTACCCGAAGAAGTCCAAGATTTGGAGGACGAAATAGAAGGGTATCAAACACGAATTTCAAAATTTGAAGCTGAAAAAAAATCATTAGATGACCTTGAGGCAACTCAAAATAATGCGATTAAAGACCACAAAAAATTAATCGTAAAATACGAAGAGCAACAAATGGACGTTCGTAATGACCGTGAATTTCAAGCTATTGCTCGTGAAATAGAAAATCAACAACTTGATATTCGCCTTGCCGAAAAAGCTGTACGAGATACACAATACAAAATAGAACGCAAACAAAAACAAATCGAAGATACTACGGCTACTTTAGACGAGCGTAAAAAAGATTTGGAAAATAAGAAAAACGAACTAGAGAGTATTGTAAAAGAAAGTGAAGAAGAAGAAGCCAAATTGATGAAAGAGCGTGAAAAACGCAAGAAAAATATTGCTGAAAATTTATACTTATCTTACAATCGTATTCGTGAAAATGCTCGCAACGGTCTTGCTGTTGTAAATGTAAAACGTAATGCGTGTGGTGGTTGTTTTAATATTGTGCCTCCACAACGTCAAGTAGATATTAAAGAACGAAAAAAATTAGTAATTTGCGAACACTGTGGGCGTGTTTTTGCCGATGTCGAAGCTGTTGCAGTTGTAGAGAAAAAACGTACTACTCGTCGCAAGCGTGTTACTAAAAAAGAAAAAGAAGCTGAAGCAAAAGCTAAAGCTGAAAAAGCAGCAAGCAAAGGAAAGTAATTTCTTTATTTGTTTTATCAAAAAATCTCTACTTTGTTTTAGCATAAACAGAGTAGAGATTTTTTTTCGTTATTACTCAAACAAATCTATTCTCAAAACACAACTTTTTATCCCTATTTTTCGTAAAAAAGTATAATTAGTTACATCGTAATTAATAAAATATAAGCAAATGAATAGAATTAAATATCACTATAATTGATTATAAAACAATTTGTTTTTTCAAAAAAATAGGAATATAGTAATCATCTAAATAACTATTTGATTATTTGTTATCTCTATTTAATTGCTTTCAAGTGCTTATCAAAATCAAGCAAATCAATAAACCAATTACTTAAAATAATAGTTGGTTTATTGACAAAATATCAAAATTTAAACTGTATTTTTTTATAAAAAAACATAATTGTTACAAATTAATTAAAATAAATAAATCATCTTTGTATCGGTAAAAAAGTACATGCAATATTCACACATCACTAAAACACATTACTCATTATGGAAAACAATCAAGCATTACGTTATTCAGCAAATGAACTCAAAGAATTTGAAGACCTCATCAATTCAAAATTAGACAAATCAAGAGATGAATTAGAATATCTAAAAAAATCTATCATAAGAGAAGATGCAGCCGAAAACAAAACTAGCGCAGGAAATTTGGACGATGGAGCAGGTTCAATGGAAAAAGAACAACTCAATCAATTAGCTGCCAGAGCGCAAAAATTTATTTCAGACCTAGAGCGTGCAATTTTTAGAATCAAAAATGGAACATATGGAGTTTGTAAAGATACAGGCAAACTTATATCAAAAGAACGCTTGCGTGCCGTTCCTCATACACAACAATCAATGGAAGCAAAAATGAATAGAGTTTAATTTTGGTTTTAGACCAAAAATAATCCGTTCTTTGTAGTATAAAATATACTTAACTACCCTTATAGATAATTTATTTTATCGATAAGGGTAGTTTTTTTTGTTCTCATTTTTAATAATTAAAACGGTTAAATTATAATCGTAATTTTTAATTCGTAATCCATAATTGATTTATGTTTATTGTCATTCGTATAAAAACAGTAGAAAATATTGCCGAAATACTCTATTATGAACTTGCTCCCTTGGGCTTTGATGCCATCATGGAAGAAGAAAATAATTATTCGGAAAACACTATTCTTGACCCTACAAAAAAAACAACTTGGATTACTTCAGTGGCTCAAGAAAATTATGACCAAAAGGCTGTCAAAGAAATTTTAGAAAACTATAAATCTCAAAACCTACTTACTTATTCTATTCAAAAAGAAGAAAAACAGAATTGGAATCAAAAATGGGAAGAGAATTTTCAACCTATCTATTTGGAATATAATCAAGAGAAAAAATGTATTATTAGAGCCGATTTTCATAAAGCAGAGCCTAATTTTGAATACGAAATCATTGTTACTCCCAAAATGTCTTTCGGAACAGGACACCACCAAACCACTCGTTTGATGTTGAAGCATCAGTTTGAAATAAATCATAAAGACAAAACTGTTTTAGATGCAGGCTCTGGAACAGGAATTTTGGCAATTATGGCAGCCAAATTAGGAGCTAAAAGTGTTTTTGCTTGTGATGTAGAAGATTGGTCAGTCGAAAATGCTTTAGAAAATGCAGAGAGAAACAACCTAAAAATAAACTCTCAACACGGAACAGCAAAGATTTTTGAAGGGCAAAAATTTGATATTTTGCTTGCCAACATTAATAAAAATGTCCTTTTAGAGGAAATGAATTTGTATAATCAGCTTTTAGAAGAAACAGGAACATTAGTTTTGAGTGGTTTTCATCACAAAGACATCAAAGATATTGAGAAAAAAGCAAATGAATTTGGCTGGTTTATCAAAAAACAAACTGAAGAAACTCCATGGTGTAGCCTCCGATTAATTAAAAATATGGTGGTCTGCGATAAAGTAGGATAGGTTATTTAGTTGTTGGTATCGCTTCGCTAAAACACCAAAAATGACATTATGGGCATGTTCATAAAAATAAAATTGTGTATTCAGTTTCTCAGAACTGAATAAAACACTTCCTCAGAGGCGTGATATTTGTATAAATTACGTTTCTAAAAATCATACTTTGTGCAATACCATCAAAAATATTTCTACGATTTAGAATCATAAAATCAATTTTTTATTTTAAATATAGTTTTTATTTATGCGATTTATTATTTGTTTTTTGTTGCTTTTAGTAGCTTCATTTTCTTCTTTGGCTCAAAATAAGACTCCTAAAACCTTAAAAAGCAACACCTTAAACAGAAGTCCTTTTGTTGGCGCACAACTCGGAACACTTACCAACCCTGTTCGTGTTGCTTACAAAATGAAGGTAGAAAAAGGAATTATTATTTATAAAATATTTCCTAATTCGGCAGCCGATAAAGCAGGGTTACAAGAAAAAGACGTAATTATTGCTATTGATTCTATGCACCTAAATAATTTGAAAGAATTTAAAGATTTTGTCAGAACAAAAAATGGAAATGATACTCTAAATTTATTTTTTGTTAGGAATGATACAGTCAAAAATACATCTTTAATTCTTCGCTTTTTGCCTAGAGAAACTAATTTTTATTTTGAAACGATGTATGACCAAGTAGAGCTAGATAGCCAAACAAGCCTTCGAACTATCCTTACTTTTCCTAGAAAAATAGAAACCGATTCTAAGCAAAAAATTATACAATTTCCTTTGGTTATCATTTTAAATTCTGCCTCCAACAAATCTATTGAACGAGAATTGTATTCCAAAAATAAATATTCTAAAAACGAGTATCAATTTTATGATTGGGTAGAAAACCTAACCAAAAATGGTTTTGCTACTCTAAGAATCGAAAAAAAAGGAATAGGAGATAGCAATGGAAACCTAAAAAAATGGACATTCGAAGACGAACAAAAGAGTATTGAGGCTGTTATGGAAAAAATCAAAAAACAGGGTTCAATTAATCAAAAAAATATTTTCTTAGTAGCTTTAGGCTCTTCTTCTTTTGTTGCTCTACAAAGTGTTCTTCAAAACAAATCAGATACATCAAACAAAATAAAAGAGAATCTTGGCAATGATTTTAAAAATGTGTTTATAGAAAAATTGCCTGCTCAATTACAGAAAAATAAAAATCAGAACCCTGATAGCTTGCTCTTATTTTTTCCAGAGCTTACTTTTTTTGATGCCACATATCCCAACAATGCAATTTCTAATTTGAAAGAATATAATATTATAATGAATAATCAAAAATTCTTTTGGATAGAATCTAAAGACGATATTTTGAGAGTTATTTCAAGATTAAAAAAAGATATTCAATAGAACATGTCATTTCAATTATTGAAGTTGTTTAAGAATAAGCTTTGTGTGTATTTTTGTTGATGTCGCTACACCAATATCATTAAGTTAAGGGGGTAAATCGCTCGTGTCCCCACGAGCGACCATAGACCAACAAAGGCTGGGTTATTTTTCCTTAAATTGTAGAGTTTAATTATTGCATAACTTACTTACAATAAGCATTTTACATATAATTTGTTTTACAAAAGGTATCAAAAATCTAACCCACAACTTTAGTTGTGGAAACAAGAACAAAGTATTTTTTCTAACGGTTTTACCGTTTTGTCATAAAAAATCTTAGAAAACCGTTGAAACGGTTAGCAAGCTGCCAGTTAGACTTTTCCCACGATTAAAATCGTGGGTTAAATTTAGCAAGCCTTTTGCAAAACCAAATTAAAGTAAAATATTGAAAATCAGTACTTTAAAAACAAACTCTACAACTTAAAATTGGGTTTACAAATCCAATTCTAAGGAGAAATATATATTCTTAAACAACTTCATTTAGAGAAATAGAACATACAAAAGATAGAATCAAAATGAATGGACATTTTAAAAATTTTGATGAATTGAATTTTTAATTCATTTTTATTACATTGATTATAAATTGACTAACTTTCAGTCATAAAACAAGAATTTATAAACTTACACATACAAACATATTTTTTATGAGCAAAATAAGAAAAGACGAAGCCTTACGCTATCATTCGGAAGACAAACCAGGGAAAATTGAAGTAATCCCAACAACTGCTACCAAAACACAACGAGATTTAGCTTTAGCTTATTCACCTGGGGTCGCAGAGCCATGTAAAGAAATTGCAGAAGATGTCGAAAATGTTTATAAATATACTGCTAAAGGAAATTTGGTAGCTGTTATTTCTGATGGAACAGCCGTTTTGGGATTGGGAAATCTAGGACCAGAAGCCTCAAAACCTGTAATGGAAGGAAAAGGAGTACTCTTCAAAATTTTTGCAGGAATTGATGTTTTTGATTTGGAAGTAAATACCAAAAATGTAGAAGAATTTATTACAGTCGTAAAGGCATTAGAACCTACTTTTGGTGGAATAAATTTAGAAGACATCAAAGCTCCAGAGTGTTTTGAAATCGAACAGCGTTTGAAGGAAGAACTCAATATTCCGATTATGCACGATGACCAGCACGGAACTGCAATTATTACAGGTGCAGCCCTTTTAAACTCACTAGAACTTGTAAATAAAGATATTGATAAAGTAAAAATTGTGGTTTCTGGTGCAGGTGCTTCAGCTACTTCGTGTATGAAAATCTTTGTTGATTTGGGCGTAACTCGCAGTAATATTATTGTTTGTGATAGTAAGGGAGTCATTCGAAAAGACAGAGAAAACTTAAACAAAACCAAACAGATTTTTGCAACAGATACAGATGCACATACTCTAGCAGATGCCTTGAAAGGTGCAGATGTTTTTATGGGACTTTCGATGGCAAATGTAATGAGTGCAGAAATGCTTTTATCGATGGCAAAAGACGCTATTGTTTTTGCGCTTGCTAATCCTGACCCAGAAATTAATTATGAACTTGCCATGAAAACTCGTCAAGATATTATTATGGCGACAGGGCGTTCGGATTACAACAATCAAGTAAATAATGTGCTTGGTTTTCCTTTTATTTTTAGAGGTGCTTTAGATGTTCGTGCAACAGAAATTAATGAAAAAATGAAGCTGGCAGCCGTAAAAGCTCTAGCACAATTAGCAAAAGAACCTGTTCCAGATATTGTAAAAATTGCATATAATCAACAAACAATTTCATTTAGTAAAGATTATATTATTCCAAAACCATTAGACCCTCGCCTCTTGACAACAGTTGCTCCTGCTGTTGCTCGTGCAGCTATGGAAAGTGGTGTTGCCAAAAATCCGATTACAGATTGGGAAAAATACGAAGGTGAATTGGTGGAAAGAATGGGAAGAGATCAAAGTATTATTCGTCGTCTGATAAGCATGGCAAAACAAGCTCCTCAACGTGTTGTTTTTGCAGAAGCTGATAATGCCAAAGTTTTGATGGCCGCACAGATTGTGAAAGATGACGGAATTGCAGAGCCAATTTTGTTAGGAGATAAGAGAAGGATTCAGAGAATGATACAAGAAAATAATTTGGAATTAGATGATGTTACTATCATTGACCCACGAAGTGAAGACTCAAATGAGCTTATAGAAAAATATGCAACTACATTTTTTGAAAAACGTAAGCGTAGAGGGTATAATAATTATGAAGCTCAAAAAGCAATGCGTGAACGCAATTATTTTGGTGCAATGATGCTAGAAGAGGGAGATGCAGATGCACTAATTTCAGGTCTTTCTAGAAAGTATTCAGATACTATTCGTCCAGCTTTAGAGGTGGTCGGAACATACAAAAGCCATCGAAAGGTAGCAGGTATTTATCTTATGATTACCAAAAAAGGACCTATCTTTTTTGCAGATACAACGATGATTCCGAACCCAACAGCAGAAGATTTGGTAGGTATTGCAGCCATGACTTCGAATACTGTAAAAGAATTTGGTTTAGAACCACGAGTAGCCTTTTTGTCTTATTCTAATTTTGGTTCATCAGACGACGAAGAGCCAAGAAAAGTAAGGCGAGCAGTAGAGATGATGAAAGAGCAGTATCCTCACATTATTGCTGATGGAGAAATTCAAGCAAATATTGCCTTTAATAAAGACATTCTGAAAGAAAATTATCCTTTTTCAGATTTAGCCAAAGGCGAACCTAATATTTTGGTTTTTCCAAACCTTGCCTCTGCAAATATTGCCTACAAACTCATTCAAGAAATTAGTGGAGCAGAAGCAATAGGTCCTATTCTTACAGGAATGAAAAAATCAGTTCATATTTTGCAGCTCGGAAGTTCAGTGCGTGAAATCGTAAATATGGTAACTATTGCCGTTGTAGATGCACAGCTCAAACGCAAATATGCTGTGCAAGAAGAAAAAGAAAAGTTTATGTAAATTGAAAATTCGAAATATAAAAATACCCACTTCTATTCTATTAGAAGTGGGTATTTTTTTTAATTATCCAATTTTTTTTATCCCCTTCCTTTATTCCTTTTTTTTTTTAATGATATAGAAAAGAATAAAAAAACTTGTGTATTTACCCCAAAGATGTTTGCTACATAACTTTTTATCATTCTTTTTTTAGTATATTTGCAGTTGATTTTGTCAAAAATTGATACAATCTTTTTATTAATTATAGTCGTTATTTTATCAGTTTAGTCGTTTATTGTTATGTTGTTAGATTTTGAAAAACCCATTTTTGAATTAGAAGAAAAATTACAGGAAACCAAAACTCTTGCTGCCCAAAATAATATGGACGTGAGTCAAGCTGTAAAATTATTAGAAGAACGTATTCATCTTCTAAAAAAAGAAACATTCGAAAACCTAACTCGTTGGCAACGTGTGCAGCTTTCTCGCCACCCAGACCGTCCTTATACACTTGATTATATTGCTCATCTAACTGATGATTTTATCGAATTGCATGGAGATAGAGGCTTTGGAGATGATAAGGCAATGATTGGAGGAATTGCTCAAATTGAAGGGCAATCTGTAATGATTATTGGGCAACAAAAAGGGCGAAATACAAAACAAAGACAATATCGTAATTTTGGAATGGCAAATCCAGAAGGGTATCGCAAGGCATTGCGCTTGATGCAGCTTGCCAATAAATTTGGAATGCCAATTTTGGCTTTGATAGACACCCCTGGTGCTTATCCCGGTATTGAGGCAGAAGAGCGAGGACAAGGAGAAGCGATTGCAAGAAACTTGAAAGAAATGTTTTTGTTAGATGTGCCTGTAATTTGTATTGTGATTGGTGAAGGAGCTTCAGGAGGTGCGCTTGGTATTGCGATTGGAGATAGAGTATGTATGCTTGAAAACACTTGGTATTCAGTTATTTCTCCCGAATCTTGTTCGTCTATTTTGTGGCGTAGTTGGGATTATAAAGAACAGGCTGCCAGTGCTTTACGTTTGAGTTCTTCGGATATGCACAAATTTGGATTAATTGATAAAATAATTGAAGAACCTCTAGGGGGAGCGCATCGTTATCAAGAAGAAACCATGCAGCTTGTCAAAAAAGAAATTCTGGAAATGATAGAAGAACTCTCAAAACTAGATAGCCAAACATTAAAACAACAACGCATAGAAAAATTCTCTAAAATGGGAGAGTTTGAAGAAACACAAATCAGTGAAGCAAAATAAAGATAATAAATAATGTAAGGTAATTTTGAGTCATTGATTAATTTCTAAATAAATAATTTAGAACTAAAATTAAATCTAAACGAAATGAAAAAAATACAACATTTTCATTATTCGAATCTCAATCAACGAACTTATATCTTGCCCTTCAACAAAAATAATTTGCTTGTTCGCTTAAAGAATTTGACCAAACCTTATGGAGAAAAACCAAAGCGTAAAGAAGATTATGAACGTTATCGTTTTACTGGAAAAGTAGAAAAAAATACCTTCAAACTTTCAAGAACTGTCGCAGAACCTAATAATTTTTTGAGTATTGCAGAAGGAAAAATTGAAGCTACTTCAAAAGGTTGTCTTATACAAATCAAATACAAAACCTTCAAATTTACAAGAATATTGATTTGGTTTTGGGGAATAATGGGATTTTGTATGACTTTATATTTTAGTTTTTATAAAATAAATGTTCTTTATGCTATCTTAATAGGAATTTTTACGCTTGCTCATACGCTAGTTTGTATATTGAGTATTCGGAGGCAGCAAAAAATACTAGAAGATATTTTTGATGAAATATTTAATTCCTACAATGAGTTTTTGAATTAAATAAAAAAAGTGAGTAAAATTAATTTTACTCACTTTTTTTATTCTCTTTTATAAACCCAACTTTAAGAAAAAAACTAGCCTTTATTAGTGTTTTAGCGTAGCGACACCAACAAATACACGCACAAAACCAATTCTTAAAACAATTTTATTAAAGATAATGTAGAAATATCTAGTAGTATATACTTATTTTTTAGTTGTCTATTATTTCATCATCATACAAAAATTCTCCTTCTGCTGGCTTTCTCTGAACAAAAATGGCAGCCAATAAAGCAATTATCAGAAGAACGATTGCACCTATCATAAGCCCTTGAAGAAATGGCATTAATGGATTTGCGATAGCTTCATCTGAGCCTTTACGAGCATCTTCCATAGCTACATCTATATCACTTTCTTGCATTCCCATACTTTCCATCATCGCTTCTGCCTTATCTAAAGATGCTTTAGCTATTTGTTCTTGATATTCTGGCGCAATAAAATTATTAAAAACAAAATTATACGAAGAACCAAGAGCATAACTTATCATCAAAGCAACAAAAACCATTTTAACAGCATCAAAATATTTGATTATGCCAAGATTTTCTTTTTTGATACGAATACAAACAAAAATAATTGCTGCAATAGAAATAATACCCGAAATAATGGCATAATAACTCATCGTAAATTCTATGCCCATCAAATAACCAAAAACGGCTAATAAAATATTTACAACACCTAAAATCAAACCATAACGAATCGCAACTTGCATAATAAAAATAGTTAGTTTATAAAAATAATTTTCTTTGAATAAAGATTATCACAGTTAATTTTTCATGTGTGTTTAGTTTTTTAAAACTAAACTTATCGCTTATGAAGAAGTAATAAGTTTGTTTATTCACAAACGAACACACAAAACATTTCATATAAAAACAACTGCAATGTTTAATAGAGTTTTCACAAATTAATAATTGAACAAAATATTCTTCTGTTTTGACCTCGCCCAGTTTTTTTTTAAGAAAGCGAGAAATCATAATGTATAGAGTTTTGAAGAATAAAACCTGTATCGTTTGAGTGCTTTGTAAAAGTCATATAATAAGTACACATTATTTCAATTTTATTACAATTCGGTGGTGTTACACAAAGTATGATTTTTTTAAAGCGTTTTAGAATAGCAAAATTATACAACTAAAAACTACCCACAAT
>CAKZOK010000152.1 GCA_937136415.1 uncultured Cytophagales bacterium
AGAATTAAGACCATATGCCTCTGGAAACAAAGTGACATCTCTGTTTAGAGAAATGACGAAGTATAATGTTAATGATGGAGAAGAAGATGTAGAAGAAGATGATAGTGTTTGGGTGCTTTCTCGTGCTAGATTGCCTTGGCTTTTGATTGGAATGATAGGTGGAATGATGGGAGCGAAATTTATAGGACTTTTTGAAGGGCAATTAATAGCCGTTCCTGCAATGGCATTTTTTATTCCTCTCATTACTGCAACAGGTGGAAATGTTGGGATTCAATCTTCTACTTTGGTGGTACAGGCATTGGCAGATACAGGTGGTTTGCAAGAAAGTTTGTGGAAAAGGTTGTTTAAGTCATTTTTGGTTGCTCTTATCAATGGTTTTGTAATTGGAGTTTTTGTTTTGGGAGCAAATGTTTTACTTACTGGTGGTGAGATTATTCTTTCAATGGTTGTTTCTTTTGCGCTTTTTTGTGTTGTGATTATTGCTTCCATTATGGGAACAATTACACCTCTTATTTTGAATAAATTTGATGTAAATCCTGCCGTTGCTTCGGGCCCTTTTATTACGACAGCAAATGACCTTTTGGGATTAGCAATTTATTTTTCTGTGGCGAAATTGCTGTTTTCTATGGCTGTTTAGGAAATAATTAGTTTAGGTTTTGATGCTTGAACCAATTATTTTTATTCTTTTACTCCACAAAATGCTCTCTCATCAAAATCAATTTCTAAATCTTTATCTTCTAATTCATTATCAAACCATTTTTTTATCCATTCAAAAGCAATTTTTGAGGAGTTTCTGCTAAGTTCTAAAGAAATAACTAATTCAGGTGTTTCTTCTTTTGGATAAAATCCTTTTTGTATCCAAGCATTTATTTCTATAGAATCTTGCAAAATTTTGGTTTCAACTTCTTCTTGAATAATACGTATTAATCTTTTTTGTTTTGCAGAAAAAACAGTAAAAATAGGATTTCCATCTCTGCATACTTTTTTATTATTAAAATTATCATTGTGCCAATTAAAAATCCATTCTGAACCTTCTTTTTCAGATTCTGAATTATTGCCTATTATTTTCTTATAAAATTCTTTCTTCCACCAATTTTTGGTTAGGGAATAGATACGATTATCTTTAAGAAAGTTTTGATATAAAATTTTATTCTTCATTGTTTATAATAAAGGTTATCTATAAAAACTTTGTAAGTAGTTTTTTGGTAATAATAGTTCAATGTATGTTTAACTATTGACAGCCTTCTGAAAGGACTGTCAAAGTTTTAAAAAAATAATTACTCCACCAAAATCCCTTTCAAATCAATAGGCAAAACTTTAGAAACCCCAATTTCAGGCATCGTAACGCCATAAACAACATCGGTACTTACCATTGTGCGCTTGTTGTGAGTAACGATAATAAACTGAACTTCCTCTGCAAATTTCTTAATAATCCTGTTAAATTTATCGATATTTGCATCATCTAAAGGTGCATCTACTTCATCAAAAATACAGAAAGGAGCAGGACGAAGTAAATAAAGTGCAAATAAAAGTGCAACGGCAGTCAGCGTTTTTTCTCCACCCGAAAGCTGCTTTATAGTAAGAGGTCGCTTTCCTTTTGGCTGTGCAATAATTTCAATTTTTGAAGAAAGTGGGTCTTCAGGAGTGGTCAAAATCAAATCACAATTATCCTCATTTGAGAAAAGAGAACGAAAAACACGAATAAAATTCTCTCTAATTTGATTAAAAGCATCTAAGAATGCCGTTTTGGCAGCTTCGTCTAATTCTGCAATCGTATCTTCCAAGAGTTTTTGAGCATCGAAAAGGTCGCTTCGCTGTTCTGTGATAAAATCGTGTCGTCCTTTTATTTCGTCGTAGGCTTCTTTTGCTGTTGCATTTATTGTTCCTATTCGTTGCAAACGGCGTTTTGCAGCTTCTATTTCGTCGATAAGCGTTTCGTCTGGCAACTCGTCTTCTTCTGTTTGGGCTTCCAAAAGCTCATCGGTAAGCTCAATTTCAAATTCTGCTGATAATCTTTCCCTTGTTGCTGTTAGTTTTAGTTTTGTTTCATTGAGTTTGTTTTGAAAAGACATAGTACGAGTGTTGCAGTTTTCTCGCTGTCTTTGCAATTCTTTTATTACTTTTTCTACTCTCGTAATTTCTTCACGCAACTTATAAAACTGACTTTCAATTTCGGATAAATCGTGTTGCAAATCGCCTTTTATTTCCTCTAAAGAAGTTATTTCTTCAATTTGAGAAGTAATTTTTTCTTTAAGTTCGTTTACTTCTTCTGCAATTTCTTGCAACTGAACTTGGCTTTGTGTGATGCGTTCTTTTCCTGTAAGAAGTGATGTTTGTTTGAATTTTATTTCTTGTTTTAGATTTTCCAATTTGTTTTCAAACTGAATAAAATTCATATTTTTTTCTTGTAATTCTTCCACAATATCCCCAAAACGCTCATTTTGAATAGAATAATTATCATTCAAATCATAATAGGCTCTTTCGGCTTCGATGACTTGTTCTTTTTTCTGATTGATTTTTGGCTTTAATTTTTCAATTTGTTCTGCCAAAATACTCAAACGGTCTTGCGCTGCTTGTTTTCTTTCCTCGCTTCGCCTAACATTTTCTTGCATCTGTTCGGCTTTTGCTTGAAGAGAAATTTTTTGCTGTGAAACGTGATTTGTTTCATTTTTTAGATTCCTTAATTCTTCAAACTTAGATTGTTCTTGTAGATTTTCTATTTGTTCTAAAAACTCATTTCTCTGATTTTCTAAAACAGAAATTTCATTTTCAAGATTCAAAATCTCTTTATTTAATTCTTCCAAACGCTGCTTTCTACCTAATTGAGAATTTTGATTTGCGTTTTGTTTTCCTTTTCCACCTGTCCAATTTCCACCATTACGAGCCACAAACTGCCCATTTTTGAGCGCAATCGTAAAACCTTCAACATCATTTGAGTTGTCATTTTCACTAAAATAAACATTGTGAAATAATGAATAAGCCAGTTTTTTATATTTCTCATCAAACTGAACGACTGCCAAAGCTGCAAGAGCATTATCAATCGGAGGCAAATTTGGAATTACGTTTTCTAGTTTGTCCAATACAAAAAAGTTTGCTTTTCCTTGCTCGTTTTCTGTAAGAAGTGAAATTGCTTTTCGTGCTTCTTCTTCTGTTTGGACGACATAAAAATTAAGATACGGTTCTAAAATAGAAAATAGTGCATCATTGTAATCGTCTTTTGCTGTAAAAATATCGGCTAATAAAATGGCTTTTTCAGACCAATTTTTATCTTTATTCAAAAACTTCAAAGCACTTGAAAAACCTTCCATATTTTCTACTAAAGATTTGGTAAGATTTTGTTCGGCTTTTAGGCTGCTTTCTTTTCGCTGTTTTGTTCCTATTTGTTCTTTTAAAGATTCAATCTGAATAGTAAGCGAATTTATTTTCTGTGTTCTTTCGGTTTCTATTTTTTCTAATTCAGCAATTTCATTATTTCTATTTTTTAAATCATTTTCAATTTCTTCAACTTTCTTTAAAGTAATTTGTAGCTCATCGGCTTGTCCAGAAAAATCTAGTGCAATTTGGTCATTTTCTTGTTTTGAGCCACTTTGTTGATTTTCTTTCAATTCAATTTCTTTTTGAATAATAAGAATATCATTTTGAAGTGTTTTGAATTTTTCTTGTGCTGCTTGCATCGCACTTCTAAGATTTTCAGTTCTTATTTTTTCTTCTGAATGTGATTTTTTAAAATTTTCTAAAACGGTTTGTGCTTCCAAAAACTGCTTTTCTTGGCTTTCCAAATTTTGCTCAAGACTCTCAATACTTTGCCCTGCTTGTTTCGTACCCGATTGGTCTTCTAATAATTGTTCTTCTATTTGATTTCTATTTTTACTCAAAAATTGCGTTCGGTCTTCATTTCTGACCTTTTCGTTTTGAAGATGATTTATTTTTTCTATTTGAGAAGACAAATAACGTTTCTTTTCAGCAATAATTTTTTCTTGTTCGGAGGCAGTATTTTTTTGTTCTTCAATAGATTTTTCTAAATCTTCTTGTTCATTTGTAAGCGTTTCTTTTTGTGCTAAAATTTCATTGATTTGATTATTGAGTTCCACAAAATCATCAGAATTATTTTTTACTTGACGTTTTGCCAGTGCAATACTAAACTTTTCGTAGGCTTCTTTTGTAGAAAAATATTTTTCGGCTTGTTTGGCTTGGCGTTCCAATCCTTTCATATTTTTTTCTATCTCGTGCATCAAATCTTCCACACGTTCCAAATCGGATAAAGTCGCCTCTAGTTTGGCTAATGCTTCTTTTTTGCGCTGTTTGAATTGCGCCACACCAGCAGCTTCTTCAAACATTGTCTTTCTTGCATTTTCTCTATCTGTCAGAATATCATCGACCATTTTTAGCTCAATGATGGCATAAGAATTCGAAGTTGCGCCTGTATTCATCAAAAGATTTGTGATGTCTTTTCTGCGACACGGCGTACCATTGAGGAAATATTCGCTAGAACCCGAACGAGTATAACGCCTTGTAATACAGACTTCTTTGTACTCTGGGGGCAATAATTGTCGATTATTATCAAAATACAAAGACACTTCGGCAGCATCGGCAGCCTTGCGTTTTGCAGTTCCATTAAAGATAATATTCGACATTTTGTCGGAGCGTAAATGGCGAGTTCGGTGTTCGCCCAAAACCCAGCGCATGGCATCAATAATATTTGATTTTCCACAGCCATTTGGCCCTACGACACCAGTAATTCCTTCGTCGAAACGAATGGTTACTTTATCTCCAAAACTTTTAAATCCTTTTATTTCTAATCGAAGAAGTTGCATATATTATGTAGCTGATACCTTCCAAGGTGTCATTAGTAAAAATACTTATAAATTCTGACAGCTTGGAAGCTGTCTTTTACTTTTGATTGTAAAATTACGAAAACCATTTAATACAACAAGCCTAATTCTTTATAGGCTGCCTTAACATTATTTTTAAAATCTTGATAGGATTCAAAACTTTCTAATTTTTCTAAATCAATAGCTTCTCCAATAGATTGATAAAGCTCTGAAATTGTAAGTTCTTTTCTACGACGTTTTGTTGAATCTTTTCTAGCAATTCGAATGGCTTCTTGTATTACCTCTTTCGGATTTGCGATTGTTTCAGCATTTCGATGTATTCCTAATTCTGTATCTGTTTTATTTGTTCCAATTTGTTTTTTAAATAATTCCTTATCTGCTAAAAGCCAACTTTCAGTTTCTTGCATAGGAACAATAGCCACCATTATTTTACAATATTCTATTTCATTTTGTTGTTGTAGAGTTTCTTTTGCAGGGTTAATTTTATATTGATAGGTTTCTTTCAATGTTTTTGTATCTGCATCTGAATGAATACACAAAATAGTGATTCCAAATTCTTCACGTCCTCTTTTTGATGCTTCTAAAACTTTATCTACAAATTTTAACTCTTCCAAGTTGTTTATGAAATTTATACTATAAACCTCAACCATTGTATGACATTCAAAAGAAATTTCATAAAAAGCTCTTTTTATAATACTTTCTAAAAAACGCCAATCTGTTGTTCCTTCAGTCATTAATCCAATAAGTAATTGTTGCATTTTCTAACGGTTTTTTGAGTGTTTAGTAGTATTTTTTGCTATTTTTTTTAATTTATCCTCTATATCGAAACTACTTGTAGTAAGATATTTTTTAATATTATAAATAGCCTGTTTTCTCATGTTTTCTTGTTCAATTTGTGTAAACATCCCTCCATAACCTTTTTCTTCATATCCTAAAAAAGGACTTTCCATTTTAGTTTGAGCAATACCTATCCTTTTATGGTTTATAGTTGTTACAAGTTTGGTCATACGAGATAAATTGACACTTACATTTTTTGCATCATTATCATCAACTATATAATCAATAATTTTTCCTACAAAAATAGGCGAATGAGTATTTACAATTACTTGACGTAATGGCATTTGTGTATCTGTAAAATCTACACTTAAATTTCTTAATAACTCTACCATGTCTTTAATATGATCAGGATGTATTCCATTTTCGGGTTCTTCAAAACATAGTAAACCTGTATGCTGACTATCATATTCTAAAATACATAAAGCTAAAATACGAAGAGTACCTTCTGATAGAACTCTTGAAGAATATTCCTTCTTATCATTATCTTTTAATTTTATAATATATTGTTTATTTTCTTTATCGTCAACTACGATTACTTCAATAAAATGAGGTAAAAATCGCTGCAAATTTCTTGAAATTTCAATCAAGTTATACTCATCTTCTTGCTTTATTCTATATAAAACAGTAGCTAAATTTTTTCCACTTTGAGAAATTATATCTGTTCCATCTTCTTTACTTGTTGGTTGTCGTAAGTCTTCTGGATTAAGTTGCAAAAACTTCCAACTTTTCATTTCCTCTCTAGCTGCAAATACATGAGGAAAATCTACTGTATCAAAACTACTTAATACAGTTCTTGTGGCATTATTTAAAGGAAAACGCCTTTTATTTCCTGTTGTTCCATCTTGTGGAACTTCTACTGTCAATATTTCATTATCTTCAACTGTTCTTATATAAGGTATGCCTCTTTTTCCTGTCCCTACTTTAGGTCGCCAATTTTCAAGTTGTTTTTTAGGAATATTGCTAATCCAATTATCATTATTGTGTTTAAAATTTTCTAAATATTCATAAACTACTGATAAGTCTTCTAGTCCTAAAGAATTAGTAAATCTTTTTATATGAAGTTGATACTTTAGGCGTGTATATTTCAGTTTAACCTCATTTCCCCACGCATCTTTTACATCTTTATTAATCAACATTTCTACACAAAATTGCATTTCATTAGCATATTCAGTTTCAGTATATTGTGTAAAAAGTTCTATAAACTCTCCTCGTTGTTCTTTAAATGCTTTTTTAAGATTATCTGTTTCTGCAAGTTTAGCCAAAAGCATAAGCGCATCAAATAAATTACTTTTTCCAGAAGCATTTGCACCAGCTATAACTGTAAAAGGTGCAAATTCCATTTCAAAATTCTGAAAGGATTTAAAGCCATTGATTTTTATATTTGTTATCATATTTTTATTTGCTAAATATCTCTCTTAAAAATTTCATTTACAGATAACAAAATTACAAAAAATTACCTTTCCAAACGTCCAAAAAAATAATAGACTTTTGAAAAGGTAATAAGTGAGTTATTTTTGTTTTTTTGACTTAAATTTTATCAATCGCTTCTGCTAGTTTTCTGTCTTTTGAAGTAATTGTATTTCCTTCGTCATGTGTAGTAAGTTCGATTTCTACTTTATTATAGACATTGCTCCAATTTGGATGATGATTGTGTTTTTCTGCCAAAAAAGCAATACGAGTCATGAAAGCGAAGGCTTCTTGAAAATCATTAAATTCAAATGTTCTTTTTAGTTTGTTGTCTTCTTCTATCCACATAGTTTTTTGTTTTAACCGTCGTTGAGGTTCAAATGAAACCGTCAAGGAGGTAGAATTACATAAATTTATTTTGTCAAAGAAGCTACAATCATTTTCAAGATACTTCTTGTTCTTGGCGACCACCATTGTTTGAGCATTGGCGCAAGTATTTCATCTAGATTATCCATATTCATTTCTTCAAGCATTCCACCACGAAGGTTTGATTTACTAATGGACCATGTTTTTCCATCAAAATTGGCATAATCTTCCATTTTTTCTTCTGCGTGTGCAAGCACTTTATCAGCCGACACTACCTCATCAACTAAACCAATTTCTTTTGCTTTATTAGGATTAATTAATTTTCCTTCCAATAAGTATTGATAAGCTGTTTTGTTTCCAATCCAGAAAGCATACAAATCAAAAATTACTTTTGGTACAACAATCCCAACAGGAATTTCATTGAGTCCGATAAGATATTTTTCACCTTCTGCCATCACACGATAATCAGCACAAAGAGCCAACACACAACCACCAGCAGGGCTATGACCTGTAATGGCTGCAATAAATGGTTTGGGAAAAGAAGCAATTACTTTTGTCATTTTCATAAAAGCAACCCAAAACTCTTCTACTTCTTCTTCATTCATGGCATAGAGCTGTTTTAAATCCAAACCAGAAGAGAAAAACTTTTCTTTTCCTGTCATGATTACACCATTTACATCTTCATCTTGAGCTGCTTGCTCAAAAAAAGTATGCAAATCACTAATCATCTGACGATTAATTGGATTTGCTTTTCCTCTATTTAATTGTAGCGTAATGATATTATCTTTTGTTGAAACGGCTAAAGTTTCAAAGTTGGTTTGTACGGTTTTGTTGCTAGTCATATTTGTATTATGTACCACAGACTTCTTATGCCTGTGCAAGAATTTAATGAATATTTTTATTTTTCACAGACTAAAAAGCCTGTAGTACTTTTGATTAGGAATTGAAATTAAATAACATACTCATTTTTAAATAATAAATTGTTGAGATTCAATATATTACATTCATAATTAGCTTCGCTGCTTGCTTGAGCAGGTCGTAATCTTTAATTCATAATCATTCCTTAAACTATAATACTACTAAAAAAAAATCAAAAAAAGAAATTAGGCGTGCATACTATTTTACTAATTTCAAAATTTTATATTTTACATAAATGCTAAGAACGCAAAAACACTTATTATAATAGACAAAATTAGAACTCCAACAAGTGCAGCAGTTTTGATAATTGTACTTTTTGATTTAGAAAAATGATGCGCTCCAAAACCAATTAACATTCCAAAAAGCCCCATTACGATTGTAAGAAGTGGAATAATATCTTTGTGTTCATCTAATTTTAAACCTACATTTGCTAAAATTGCAAAAGGTAAAATGATTGTGAGAAGTTTGAAGAGTTTGCTAGATTGGTTTTGCATGTTTTTTTTGTTTGATTGCCTATTTATGGAAATTTAAAAAAAAGTATTTTTTTGTAATTTTACAATGATAATAAAAAGTTACGAAGAGTAAACTACCAGTACAATGAAAGAAATTATAAATTATCCAATTTATTCATTTGAAAAGCCTATTCTGATTCCGAAAGAACTTGAAGAAGTGAAAACTGTTTTAATGATTATGTTTGAGGCTCGGAAGAAAAACTGTTGTAATAAATCAGGTTCAAGTAGAATCAATGGTTTATTTTTAAAACATTTCACAGCAATACAGAAAAGTAACTCTAACGCAACATTACAACTAAAAATAATGTCAGAAAATTATCTAGAGTTAGAAATCATTTACGAAGACAAAGAAGGAGAGTTTATAAAAAAACTAAAAGAGTATAACGATTTTTGTAGAAAACATGATACTGAAGAAATCTTAGCTTTTGCAGAAAAAACAAATAAAAAAAGACGACAAGAAATAAGAGAAGGTCGTAAAATAAACTTTATGTATCAAAGGAAAAATACTCTCTCAGATGATGCTTTTGATTTAAACTTTAGTCTTTGGCAGTACTACACACCTAACATAAAGAACTATATTTGCCTAATTGAATATACAGACGATAACAAAGGAATTAAAGTTACTTATAAAATAGAATAATCAATCTAAAAAAACACTTTCCTCAAAATAAACTCTCAAATTCTCAAAATATTTTTGCAATTTTGATAGAAAAAACAAATTGCCTCTAAAAGTAGCGATAAAAAAATAACTCTCATGGCTAGACCTTCAAAATCCTCAAAATCTACAGGCTCAAAAACAAGCACTACCGACACCAAAAAGACAAAACAAACGCCTTTGATGAAACAGTACAATCAAATCAAAGGAAAACACCCTGACGCTATTTTGCTTTTTCGTGTAGGCGATTTTTATGAAACCTTTGGAGAAGATGCTGTTCGTGCATCTAAGATTTTGGATATTACGCTTACCAAACGTGCCAACGGTGCAGCTTCTCAAATTGCTTTGGCTGGTTTTCCTCATCATTCTTTGGATAATTATTTGCCAAAATTGGTTCGTGCAGGGCTGCGTGTAGCCATTTGCGACCAACTGGAAGACCCAAAAGCAACAAAAGGAATTGTAAAACGTGGCGTTACTGAGCTTGTAACTCCAGGGTTAGTTTTGGGAGATAATGTTTTGGAAAACAAAAAAAATAATTATTTGGCTTCTATTTATTTCTATAAAAATAAAAAATATGAAGCTGTCGGAGCTGCCTTTTTGGATTTGTCGACAGGAGAATTTTTGGTAGCCGAAGGAAAATATTCTTATATCGAACAATTATTAGAGCGTTTTGCGCCTTCGGAAATTATTTATAGTAAATCCAATAAAAAGGAATTTGAAACACAGGTAGTCAGACAGGAAAGTAATTTTTCTCAATTTGCTATCGAAGAATGGATTTATACTACAAATTTTGCCTACGAAAAACTTACCAAACATTTCGGTACGGCTTCTTTGAAAGGCTTCGGAATTGAGCAGCTACATGCTGCCACGATTGCAGCAGGAGCAGTTTTGTATTATTTGGAAACGACCGAACACCACCAAAAGAATCATATTATTTCGCTAAGTAGAGTCGAACAAGACAAATATGTTTGGTTAGATTCTTTCACAACTCGCAATTTGGAATTACTCGTTCCGATGCACGGAAATGGAAGTTCTTTGATTGAAATTTTGGACAAAACGGTTACGCCAATGGGCGCAAGACTTCTTAGAAAATGGGTTGCTTTTCCTCTCAAAGATGCCAAACCCATTCAAAACAGGCTTAGAAATGTTGCCATTTTAGTTAAAAATGATGTTTTACAAGGCGAATTGCGTTCGTATTTGAAGGAAGTAGGCGATTTGGAAAGACTTATTTCGAAGGTGGCAGTAGGAAGAATTAATCCAAAAGAACTTGTAAAATTGCGTGATTCTTTAGAAGCAATTCCACCGATAAAAGATATTTTATTAAAAAGCAAGACCAATGAATTAGAAGCGATTGGAGAAAAAATAATTTTGAATACTGATATTTTAAAGAAACTTCAAAAGGAATTAGAAGACAATCCTCCGTTGAATGTTCAGCAAGGAACAACCATAAAAAGAGGAGTTGATGAGCAGCTTGATGAGCTTAGAGATATTTCTAGTTCGGCTAAGGATTTTTTGGAAAAAGTGCGTCAAAGAGAAATTGTTGCTACTGGAATTACATCACTCAAAATTAGTTTTAATAAAGTTTTTGGATATTATATTGAGGTCAGTAATGCCCATAAAAATAAAGTTCCTAGCGAATGGATTCGCAAACAAACGCTTGTCAATGCCGAGCGTTATATCACTTCCGAACTCAAAGAATGGGAAGAAAAAATAGTTACAGCAGAAGACAAAATTGCAAGTATTGAATATACATTATATCATAATTTGGTTTCAGAAGTGGCAAAATATGTAAAAGTTATTCAGCAAAATGCAAAGTTTTTGTCGATGCTTGATGCCTTCTGTGGACTGGCAGAAGTGGCGATGCAAAACAATTATTCTTTGCCAGAAATTACAGATGATAACATTTTAGAAATTAGAGAAGGAAAGCACCCAGTTATTGAAAAATTATTGCCGATTGGAGAGCAATATGTTCCAAATGATGTAATTATGAACCCTGAAAATGAGCAAATTTTTATCATAACGGGCCCGAATATGGCTGGAAAGTCTGCGCTTTTACGCCAAACAGCATTGATTGTTTTGATGGCTCAAATTGGAAGCTATGTTCCTGCCAAAAGCGCAAAAATTGGTGTTGTAGATAAAGTTTTTACTAGAGTGGGAGCATCTGATAATATTGCAAAAGGAGAATCTACTTTTATGGTAGAAATGTCTGAAACAGCGAGTATTCTGAATAATTTGAGTGATAGAAGCCTTGTTTTGATGGACGAAATAGGACGAGGAACAAGCACCTATGACGGAATTTCGATTGCGTGGGCGATTGTAGAATATTTACATTCTTTGCCAAATGCAAAACCAAAGACGCTTTTTGCAACGCATTATCACGAACTAAATGAGCTTAAAAATGATTTTGATAGAATAAAAAATTACAATGTTTCGGTAAAAGAAGTAGGAGGAAAAATTATTTTTCTTAGAAAACTAAAAGAAGGAGGCAGCGAACATAGTTTTGGAATAAATGTAGCTTCACTTGCAGGAATGCCAAAAGAAGTAGTTTTGAGAGCATCGGAAATGATGCACCATTTTGAAACCAATAAATTCAAAGAAAAAGATAAAGAAACTTTGAACGCAGCACCAAAAAATACATTTCATCAAAATCAAGGTTCACTTTTTGGAAATCAAAATGACCCAGCTTTAGAAAAAATGAAAGATGAATTATTAGCCTTAGATATTAATCGTCTTTCGCCTGTGGAAGCACTTTTGAAATTGAATGAATTTAAAATTAGGGTAGGGAAATAATTTTTTAGTGATAAGTTTTTAACGTTTAATGATTAGTGAATTTCCGTAGCTGATACTTTCCAAGTGTCAGAGTTTTACCAAAAAAAACCATGAGAAAAACAAATAAAAGACTTCTAACTTATGTAAAACTACTGAATAGAGAAAATCAAGAAAAGGTCTTGAAAATCATTGATGAATTGATAGAAAAACCTTTATAAAATCAAATATTTTAAATGGTTTTGAATTAGATTTGGAAAATATTTTTTAAATGAATAGAAAAATATTAAAGGTTTTAATTCTGTACAAAAAAGCTATTTGCTTTTTTCAACTTTGACAGTCCTTTCACAAGGCTGTCAATAGTTTAAAAAATAAGCACTTTTGCACCAAACTATTGTCAGAGTTATTTTGGATTACCAAACCAACTACTGACAAAGTTTTTATAAATATGCTCTTTGAAAGTTTCTGAATTAGATTTAGAAAATGGATTTTAAATAGTTCTGATTTAAAAATAATGAACAACCTAGAAAACATAAAACAAGCCATTTCTTTACAAAAAGAACTAGACAAACTACGTCCTTTGAGTGATGAACAAAACCAGAAAGTGCTACAAAAATTTAGGTTAGATTGGAATTATCACTCAAATAATATTGAGGGAAATTCGCTTACCTATGGAGAAACAAAACTTTTGCTTTTACATAGAAGCAGAAACCAATATACACAAAGAATTAATTGCTCAAAAAATCAAGGAATATCAAGAGAAAAAGTAAAACAGATTTCCTAGTCTGTTAAAAAACAGTTTTCAAAAATTAATTCTATACGATTGTGTATATTTGCAACTCACATTCTTACCATAAACAAAAATATTTTTTCAATGTCAGCACATACATTTAAAGCTAATAACCCAAAATTAAAATCTTTTGTAGAAGTTGCAAAAGGTTCAGATTTCCCCATTCAAAACTTACCTTTTGGTATTTTTTCTACTTCTTCCAACAACGAACAAGATGCTCGTGTAGGCGTTCGCATTGGAGATTTTGTAGTAGATTTGGCTGCACTTTCAGAGGCTAATTTATTAAATGACCTAAATTTTGACCATAGCGTTTTTTATGAAAACGTATTAAATCCTTTCATAGAATTAGGTCAAGAAAATTGGAGAGCAACACGAGAAAAAATTTCAGAATTATTACAAACAGGCTCTGATTTGGAAAAAGATAAAGATAAATCTCTTATTCCTATCCAAAATGTAACTATGCACCTTCCTATAAAAGTAGGAGATTATACCGATTTTTATTCTAGCATCGAACACGCCACCAATTTAGGCAAGCTTTTCAGACCTAACGCAGAAGCACTTATGCCAAACTGGAAACATATTCCTGTTGGTTATCACGGTCGTGCTTCTTCTATTGTTATTTCTGGAACAGAAATTCATAGACCAAAAGGACAAATAAAACCAAACCCAGAAGAAGCTCCTATTTTTTCGCCTTGTAAAACATTGGATTTCGAATTAGAAATGGCTTTTATCGTAGGAAAATCTACAAAATTAGGCGATTCGGTAACTGTTGATACAGCAGAAGACCATATTTTTGGAATGACTATTTTTAATGATTGGTCGGCTAGAGATATTCAAAAATGGGAATATGTGCCATTAGGACCTTTTTTAGGAAAAAGTTTTGCATCTTCTATGTCTCCTTGGATTGTTACGCTTGATGCTTTAGAGCCTTTTAGAGTGGCAAGTCCAAAGCAAGACCCAGAGGTTTTGGATTATTTAAAATATACCAAAAAACATAATTTTAATATTAGTTTGGAAGTAGATTTTATTCCTGAAAATGAAGAAGCTACAACGATTAGTCATTCTAGTTTCAAATATTTATATTGGAATATGGCACAACAACTTACTCATCATACCATAAATGGCTGTAATATCAATGTTGGAGATGTTTGTGCTTCGGGTACAATTAGTGGAAAAGATGAAAATTCGTATGGCTCACTTATTGAACTTACACAAGGAGGCAAAAAAATAATTCCATTAAAAAATGGCGTAGAACGCAAATTTATTCAAGATAATGATGCAATCGTGATGCGTGGTTTTTGTCAGAATGAAGAGGTCAGAATTGGTTTTGGAGAAGTAACAGGTAAAATTTTGCCTGCAAAATAAAATGTATTTAGCTACTTTTTACATAAAAAAATGCTTACAGAATCAATCAATTTTGTAAGCATTTTTTTTGAAATCTTATTTATTCTACTTCTTGAAGCTGTCGGGCTAAAGGCAAATCAAATATGAAACTTGTGCCTTTATCAACTTCACTTTCAACGCCTATTTTACCTCCGTTTGCTTCTACAAAATCTTTACACAAAAGCAGCCCTAAGCCTGTTCCTGTTTCATTATTTGTTCCTTGTGTAGTAAAATGTTCGTCTTTTTTGAATAATTTATTTAAGTTTTCATTGCTCATTCCAATTCCTGTATCTGTTACCGAAACAACAACAAAACCATTTTGAATAATTGATGAGATAGTAATTTTGCCTTCTGGAGGCGTAAATTTGAGGGCATTTCCTACCAAATTTCTTAAAACAACATCAATTTGATTAGGGTCAGCAAAAACGTTAGTTCTTGTATCTATTTCATTTATAATTTTTACTTCTTTACTTTCGGCTAGTGCCTTAAAGAATTTTTGTTGGTCTTGAGCAATTTTATTCAGACTAATTGTGTCTAATACTGGTTTGAGACCTTGCATTTGTGCCTTTGACCATTCCAATACATTATTAAGAGTTTCTAAGTGATGGTCGACCGAAACTTTGACTTCAGCAGCCAGTTTGGTAACCTCCTCCAAAGTTAGTGCGCCATAACGAATCAATGTAAGATAGCCATTGACAGATGTAAAAGGCGTTCGAAGGTCGTGCGAAATAATAGAAAATAATCTGTCCTTTACTTTATTACTTATTTCTAATTCATCTCGTTGTTGTTCTGCTACCGATTTTTGTGATTCCAATTCTTCTTGTTGTTCCTCTAATAAAACAGCTTGTTCTTGTAATTGATTACGTTGATTGGATAAGTCTGTGTTTTTTTCTCGTGTTCGGATATAAAAATAAAATAATAAAGCAGCAATTATTAGGACAAAAATAGTAATTAAAATAGCTGTTCTGATAATTGTTTCTTGCTCTTGAATTTGAATCAAATCTCTAGCATGTTCAGCATTAGCTTTCTCTTCTAAAAGCTGCATTGCAAGTTCTTGTTTTGTGTATTTGCTGGTAAGTGTGCCGAGGCTATCTTGTTGATTTTCAACTACCTGTGTTGTTTTTTGCAGTTGTAAACTTTTGTTGAGTAATTCTAAATTTAATTTTTGTTGTTGGAGAATTAATATTTCTGCTTTTAATTTTTCTTTATCCAATGCTGTTTCTACCTTGTCGATTTTTCGTTTTTGTAAAAGCTCATTAAAACTTTTATAGAGATTAAAATAATATGTTTTTTGTTCATCATTTCCTGCCTTTTCGTAGGTTTCGGCAAGCATTCCATAACAACTTCGCATCTGTTCAATATCATTAATTTCTTGTGCTAATGCTAATGCTTCTTTCAGAAATTTGGCAGACTCATCATAGCGTTTTAGGTTGTTTAAGACAACAGAAATATTTATAATTGAAGAAATAATAGTAATACTTTCTGAACTTTCACGTCTTCCCTTTAGTGTTTTTTGGAAAAAATACAATGAAGAATCATACTTTGCCAAATCTGCATAAATCATAGCCAAATTGCTATAAATGCCAGACATTCCACTTTTATTATTTACCTTTCTATTTAATCGTAAAGATTCTTGAAAATAATCAACAGCAGGGCGCAATTCTTTGTCCTCCCATTCTATAATGGCAGCTTTATTAAGATAATCACTTGCACCACGATAATCTTTTTCTTTTTCTTTTTCTTTGGATATAGAAAGATACTTTTCAATAATTTCTTTTTTTTCATTTTGTGCAAAAGAAAAATTAGAAACACAAAGAAAAAATTGAACTATAAAAATAAACGAGAAACAAAAGAAAAAATGTGAATAACTTCTCATGAAGTAAAATTAAATAGAGATAAAGGATTGACAAAAAAGGATATAAATCACTAATTGTGAGAGAAGTAATTGCCTTACTACAATAGGATTTTAGCAACAAAGATACAAAATTGATTGCATTTACTTAGTTTTGTTTAAAATTATTCTTTCGATGACTATACTCAAAACAACTATGAAATTATTTATTTTTAGAAATTTGGTTTTTGCTTTTTACATAAATTTGGTAATTATGGCAATGCCCTTATTTTATTTTGTTTTAGAGTCTTTATTAAGTTTTTTCTGGTTTACTAAGAATACTCAAAATTTAACAACTTTTATTTTTGCTATTCTGTCTTTCTTGATAATTCTTGCTGCATCTAAGTTTAAACAGGCTGTTGTTATATTGGCTATCTATTTGGGAATTATTTCAGCGTTTTCAATTTTTTCTTTTGGAATGAATGGAGGCGATAAAGCTGTCTTTAGCATTATTTGTTTGGCTGTTTTGATAGTTGTTGTGGCTTTGGGCTATCACCCTTCTTTTGCTATAAAAAATAATATTATTACAAATAGTGATTTTATTTTAGATGATTTTGATACCAAAGAAATAAGCCATACAAAGTTAAAAATATATCCATTACGAGTTCATCGTATATTTTCAATAGTTGTTGTTGTTAGTGGATTAGGATTGATATTTTTGGGAACTTTTATGACAGGAGGGCATATTTCTGTTGAAGAAGGAATCGGTTTAATATTTCTTGCATTTCCAGTTTTGTTAGTTTCGGTTCTTGTCTGGAAATTTCCCCAGTTTTTTAGCTATCTAATTGCAATCACAATTTTTATTGGGGGATTTTTTTTAGAATTAGCCCTATTAGAGCAAATGTTTCGTGCTTTAGTTATGGAAGAGGTTAGATATATTCCACTAAAACTAGGCTTTATTTTAGGACAGATAGGTTTTATATTCTCTTGTATTTCTCTAATTTTTATTATTCTATCCAAAACGGCAAGGCAAGAATGGAAAATGAAATAAAAACAAAAAATCCATTTCTCTAAAAAAATTAGAAAAATGGATTTTTTAAATATTTATTTAAAAAGTTTATGCTTTTTCAAACTCTACTTTTTTGCCTTTAATTTTGGACTTGTTCATTACTCTCATTACTTTTTCAGCATCAGACTGTGGTACTTCAACAAATGATTCTTTTTCATTTACACGGATAGCACCAATTTTGTCGCCACGCATTCCTGTTTCTCCTGCGATAGCTCCCAAAATATCACCTTTGCGTACATTTTGAGTTGCTCCCAAATCAATACGCAAACGAACCATAATGCCACGGTCAGCACGGTCTTTGTAAGAAGGACGACTTCCTCTATCTCTATCACGTCCACCACCTCTACGGTCACTTCTGCCACCTCTATCACGTCCACCACCTCTACGGTCATTTCTGCCACCTCTATCACGTCCACCTCTATCATTTCTTCCACCACGTCCATCTCTTCTTCTATCTCTAGTATCCCAAATTTCGGCTTCTGTAAGACGGTCAGTAGGTTTGTTTGATAATTGCAGGCTCAACACAGCAGCAGCTACTTGTTTTGAAGTAATTCCTTCAATTTCTAGCATTTCAATAAGAGCAGTATAGCTTTCCAACTCTTCAGCTTTTTTCTCATTACCAATTACTTCTTTCAAGTTTTCTACAAAACGTACTTGTTTTTTGGCTAATACTTCATCTTGAGTAGGAATTGTTCCTTGAGAAATTTTGGACTTAGAATAACGCTCAATATCATTGAGGCGATATACTTCTCTACGACCAGAAATAAATGTAATAGAAACTCCTTTATTGCCAGCACGACCCGTACGACCAATTCTATGAACATAATACTCTGGGTCTAAAGGCACATCATAATTAATAACAGCCTCTACATTATCTACATCAATTCCACGAGCTGCAACATCTGTCGCTACCAAAATTTTGGCACGTCCGTGGCGAAACTTATTCATTACCAAATTACGCTGATGTTGTGCCAAATCTCCATGTAATGCTTCTGCTGCATATCCTTTTTGGATTAATTTTTCGGCTACTTCATCAGTTCTCTGTTTTGTATTACAGAAAATAAGCATTGATTCCCAGCCATTGTATGCCAAAAGACGAACCAAAACTTCATTTTTGTAATTTGGATTAATTGGTAAAAATGATTGTTCGATATTGTCACTTGTCAATACTTTACTAATTACTTTTACAATTTCTGGATTGTTTTGGTATTTTTTTGCAATTTGAAGAATTGGTTTTGGCATAGTTGCAGAAAAAAGAACAGTTTGGTGTTCTGTTGTAATTTCTTCCAAAATTAATTCAATATCTTCTTTAAAGCCCATATTGAGCATTTCATCAGCTTCATCTAAAATTATGTTTGTAATTTCTTCTAGCTTTAAAGTGCCTCTTTTGATATGGTCAATGGTACGCCCCGGTGTTCCTACGACGATTTGAACGCCTCTTCTAAGGTTACGAATTTGTTTTTCGATAGATTCTCCACCATAAATAGCTGTTACAAAAATATCTTTACGATATTTGGCTAATTTTTCTAATTCTCCTGCTACCTGAACAGCAAGCTCACGAGTAGGACACAATATAATACCTTTTGGAAGTCTTGAGTTTCTGTCAAATTCGCTATTTTCATTTGCTTTGATAATTCTTTCGATAAGAGGAATACCAAATGCAGCCGTTTTTCCTGTTCCTGTTTGTGCTTGTCCGATTACATCTCTGCCTTCCAATAAATGAGGAATTGCTTCTTCTTGAATAGGTGAAGGAGATTCGAATCCCATTTTTTCAACAGCACGTTGTACGTCTTCAGAAAGATTCATTTCCGAAAATTTAATTTTTACTTCTGTTGATTCAGTTGTTTTTTCTGTTGTCTTTTCCATATAGAAAATATAATAAATTATATGTATAAAATAATTTTTAGAAAGCAACTTGAAAAAATGATAAGCAAACGGTCAGAGTGTGTACCAATTTAGATAAACAAAATTATTTGCAGAATAAATCATATAGAAAACAAAAGCAAATCATAAAAATTACATAAAAATATGTAGAAATTTATTTCATTATTTTGATAATCTATTTTTTGGTAAATTAAACAAATATGCTATTCTATCAAGTGTTGATAAGAGCAAAAAGACGAAACCTAGATGACTTTGAGGTTTGTGCTAAGTGAGAAGCTTTTGTGGGAGGCGTTGAACGGTTTGTTTGTGATTTGAAATTTAATATTATTTTATAATAAAAATAAATTTGGCAACGCAAGCTAACTCAACAAAGACTTCTTGTGCAGTGAACAGAAAAGAGGTACAATAATAAATTCAGAAGTCAGAAAACAGAAGGCTGAATTTTGATGTGTACTTTTAAATCAAAGTTTTCTATATTTCAATAGTTAAGTTTGTTTTTTAAAAAGAAATAAAAATATTTTTTATTATTTTTAAATTGTAACTTAATTAAACGCAGTAGCTTAGGATTTTTCCTATGGCTTTCTTTAACGAGTTGCAAAGGTAAGAAATGTTTTTTTATAAACCTATTGTTTTCAAAATTAAATTAGGATTTTCTTATAAAAAAAGAAAAATGTTGTTGTTGTTGTTTTAGTGATAGCGACATCAATAACAATGCTTTGAAAATAGACCTTTACAACCTAAAAACAAACATATATTTTTTCTAACTTTGAAAGGCAGCAAAAAAAAACTTAAAATGGAATTTTTTTGGTACTACTTGTTGTTTTTTGATAACTTTGCTGTTGTAAACCATTTTTTAAACCATCAACGAGGCATAAAACTGTCGTTGAGGTAATAAATTCAAACTCTCGTTTGACGGCAACGCCTCAACGACGGTTAATTATATTAATATCATTGTCAATGAATCCTGAAAAAGACCTTTTACTCTACAATACACTTACTCGCAAACGAGAAAAATTTGAACCTATTGATGCGCCATTTGTCGGAATGTACGTCTGTGGTCCTACGGTTTACAACGATGTGCATTTGGGAAACTGTCGTACTTTTACGTTTTTCGATGTCGTTTATAGATATTTAAGTTATTTGGGATACAAAGTAAGATATGTTCGAAATATTACCGATGTTGGTCATCTGACTGGCGATAGTGATGAAGGTGATGACAAAATTTCCAAACAGGCACGATTAGAAAAAATTGAGCCGATGGAAGTGGTTCAGCGTTATACAAATGGTTTTCACGATGTAATGTTGGAGCTTGGAAATATTCCACCGAGCATTGAGCCAACTGCAACAGGACATTTGATAGAACAGATTGAGATGGTAAAACAAATTCTTAAAAATGGTTTTGCTTATGAGTCGAATGGTTCGGTTTATTTTGATGTAGTAAAATATAATGAAGCTCACAATTACGGAAAACTCTCTGGTAGAAATATCGAAGAGCAACTGGAAGGGCAAGGAACACGAAAATTAGACGGACAAGATGAAAAAAAGAACAGTGTAGATTTTGCAATTTGGAAAAATGCAGACCCTTCGCATCTTATGCAATGGGATACAGAATGGGGCAAAGGCTTCCCGGGGTGGCATTTGGAGTGTTCTGTAATGAGTACAAAATACTTGGGAAATGAGTTTGATATTCACGGTGGAGGAATGGATTTGCAGTTTCCTCATCACGAATGTGAAATTGCACAAGCCGTAGCCACAACAGGAAAAGAACCAGTAAAATATTGGCTGCATTCGAATATGCTGACAATGAATGGCGTAAAAATGTCAAAATCTTTAGGAAATGTAATTATGCCAGATGAGCTTTTTACAGGAAATTCGGAGCTTCTGACACAAGCCTATTCGCCTATGGTCTTTCGTTTTTTTATGTTTCAAACGCATTATCGCAGCACAATGGACATCACAGATGATGCTTTGAAGGCTGCCAAAAAAGGCTATTTTAAATTGATGAATGGAATCAAAAATGCTAAAAATTTAGAATATCCATCTGAAGTAGAATTGAATATTGATGAAAAACATGAAAGCGACATCAAAAAATCTGTAACTTCTGTTTTTAGAGGAATCAATGATGATTTTAATACAGCCAAATCTATTGCTGCTTTGTTTAATCTTGTCAAGAAAATAAATATGTTGCATACTGGTCAGCTTGAGTTGCATCAAATCTCAAAGGAATCTTTTGATAAATTAAAATCTACCTTGATTGATTTTACAGAACAAGTTTTGGGAATAAAAGAAGAACTTCCACAAGGCGAAAAAATGCTCAAAATGATAACTGCTTTAGTAGAAATGTACAAAGATGCAAAGGAAGCTAGAAACTATGAAAAAGTAGATTATTTGAGAAGCAAAGCAAAAGAAATTGGTATTGTCTTCAAAGATATGAAAGATAGAATTGATTGGGCTTATGAGGAATAGAATCTAACCAGTTGTTTTGATAATATATAACATATTATTTTGATTTTTTATTCTAAATTACTATTTTGTGTAAAATCCACAAAAAAAACTTTACTATGATTATCTTAGACAACAAATTTGCAAAATCAGAATACCATGAAGATGGCAACTACATCTTATTTGAATATAAGAAATTTGGTACTTCAGTTGCTTTCAGAGAAGCCTGGAATAAAACTGGCGAAGTTGTTATTGAAAAACAATGTAATAAATACGTTTCTGATTCACGTAGAATGGCAGTTTTGAGTCCAGCAGATCAAAAATGGTTTTCAGAAGAATGGTCGCCTAGAGTTAGGTTTTTAGTTCCCAAAGATACCTTTACGGCTATTGTTTTAGATAAAGGAGCTTTCACAGAAATGTCTGCTAAATCAATTTCTCAAAATATTACTGGACAAAATATGACTCATGAGATTGCAGTAATTTTTGAGTTTTTTAAGGATATAGAAGCGGCTCAAGATTGGGTCAAAAATGTAGAACATCAAATAGAACCGTTAGCTAGATAGTGTACTTTTAACTTAAGGTTTTTAAAAAGCCATCAATAAAACAAATTATTGATGGCTTTTTTATTTTATTCAAAAAAAGGATATACTTTTTCCTCCATAAACTTATCTAAACGCTTTCTTTTGTGTTTGAAAATTGTTCTTTTTACCTGTTTTTCATAATCTTCTCTTACAGAAATTTTATAAGAAGAAGTGTTGTTTCCTAAAGAGGGAAGCCAAGCCGAATGCAATGTAAAAAAATAAACAAGTGAGGGGTGATGTAGAATACATACAGCTCCTTTTTGAAGATTAGCAGCATCAAAAATCCAAATTTCTCGTTCGTAATTTGTATTTGGTTTTACTTCTTGTCCATTTACCATTGTACACAAAATATAACCATCAGTGGAAAGCTCTACGTTTGATGTGTCCTCGTTTGAATCTCTTTTTCTTGGTACAAATTGAAGAGAACGCAACTCATAGTTTCTGGGAAATTCATAAAAATCTACTAACTCCATTTTTTCGGTATTTAATCTTGTTAGAGTAAGAGGTATTTCTTGTTCAGTATATTTTTTTAAACCTTCTAAAGAAACAACTCTATTTTTATAATCTTTATACAAATTATAGATAAAACGAGTAAGTCTTCTATTTTCTAATCCCGAACATTGCCAGTAAATATTTTTGATAGAATCATTTGTAGAGGTATCAGAAATAATATCTCTATAGGTATGTAAACCTACGCCCCAAGTATGTGCGCCTGTTTGTTCTCCTAACTTATCATTTCCTAATTCATATATTATTTTTTCTGTAATAAATTTTTCTTGTGATACATCGATAACTAATTTACCCATTCTTGAAACGTCCATTTCTCCAACTGCCAAGATACCTGCCGTTCCTTCATCAATGGGTCTATCTTTTGGAGCATCTACAATTTTATCATAATAACGCACCCATTCTGCCAAACAAGCTGCTGCATTATTGGCTGTAAAAAGTGTAATTTGTCCGTTTGGATTGGGATATTGAGGCGAAAAGTGAATAGTTTCTATTGGAATCTGTACCGTTTTTACTTTTACTTTAGATACTCCTTCTTTCAAGTCAGCTCTATTTACGATATACATATTTGTATAGGGAAGCTGTTCGCCTGCTGTTAAAAAACGAATCACTTTATCAATTTCTGGTTCATTTGGAAAAGGATTATTAAGCAAAATATCCAATGCAATTTTGAAAGAAGCATCAATTAAGATAATATAATCTTCACTAAGCCCTGTTTGGTGCATACATTGAACAATATTGATAGGTGTTCCGTCTTCATTTATCAATTCCCATTTTTGTAAATTTTGTGAGCCGTTCCACTTTAATAAAAAAACGGCTGCTTGGGTTTGTGTTTCTTTTTTTATTAATTTTTGTTGTTCTTTTATCCAAAAAATAATATTTTGAAAAATAGTGCTTTTTCCTTTCTCTTCTACTTCTGGTTTTGAATAAAATTTATTTAGATGCTCAATCGTCTCTTTTCTATCTATTCCTTCACATTCTTTTAGAGTTTGTTTTAGCTCTTCTTTTACGGTTTCTTCTTTTCTGGTAAGTAACTTTACCAAACGAAGTGAAGAAGTAATATTTTTAGAATCTTTGACAAAGTTTACCATAAAAAGCTCTTGCGTTTTTGCATCAAAACTAGGGTGAGCTGTACTTTGATACAATGGAAAGACCCAATTTATGAAAGGAGGAGTTGCAGCTTGCCATTCTTCATTCGTTCCGATAGGCGTAACTACCTTCAACGTATTTATATCAATTTCGAAAGGTCGTCCCAAATCTGAAGTAGCAATTATCCTAGAGTTTGTATCACCTTTCATGCGAAAAGGAATCAAAGCTGTACTAATCATATCTCTTGCTCCTAATGCAAATGAAAGACGAGAAATACCCATATTGCGAAATCCATAGATTTTATGTTTTTCTTCTCCTTGTTTGGTTGCTAAGTCGGCATAATAAGAAGGTGTTTTGAGTATTCTTGACTTGAGTTTGACTTTTCCAATTTCATCAAAATCAAATCTAAAAACCATACTATCTCCATTCATAACAGGACTGCCATACTCTTGATTTGCTTTTCCGTCTGTTGTCTTTTTGGGATAAGGAAGTCCATCAGAATTTACTGTTCCAACAGAGGAATTGACAAATACGTGTCCGAAAATATCACTAGGAATTTGTCCTTCTTTGACTAAAAGTTCGATGTCTAACTCTTCTCTACTGGCAGAAACTAATGGTAGCATAAATATAATTTTTCTAATTTAAAGTTTTGAAGATATAAAAATTTGTAGAATATAAAAAAACAGAAATTTGTAGGTTAAAGGCAAGCCTTTGACAGTATTTGTATTTTTGATTATTAGTATTTATTGCCTAACAAGTCAAAGGCAAGCCGTTTGACCTACGAATATTTTAGGTGTTTTTATTTCCCCACCAATTCAATTTCTACTCTTCGCCCATAAAAATCTTCTCCGTAAGGATTATTTTTATCTATTCCAAAAGAACCTTCTACAATTCTATCTTCTGCAATTCCTGCTTCTAAAAGTAATTGTTTGACGGCATCTGTTCTTCGTTTTGAAAGTTTTTGATTGAAAGCAGCACTTCCCTTCGAATCTGTAAAACCATAAATTTTGACACTCAAATTTTTATTGTTCTTCAAAACATTAATCAAAGGAGCAATTTTTTCTTTGTCTTTCGCAACGATTGTAGAAGAAGCTGTTTTGAAGAAAATTTCTATCTTTTTTATTCCGACTACTTCACTTTTTTGGTTGATAATTGGTTTTTCTTCTTCTTCCTTGTTCATCACAACAACTGTATCAGTAGTATTTTTCTGACGTTGATTTGCCAAAAGTTCCAACTGCGATTGAAGCGTATTTAGTTGACTAGTAATTTTGGCTAAATCCTCATCTTTAGTAGAATTTGCATTGTTATTTTCCAACTCTTTTTCCAAAGCCCACATGCGTTGTTGTGTGTAAGCAAATTGCAATTCCATCAATTTATACATTTCAGAATTTGTTTTTTCAGAGGTTTGCCCTTCTAAAGATTTGATAGAATCAAGTTGATTTTGAAGGTTTTGCATTTCTAATTGTGCCAATGCTTTTGCTTCTTCATCAGCTTTTCTTTGCGCTCTTGTTTTTCTATTTCTTCTAGTATTCTCAACTTCTTGCAAACGATTTTCTAGTTCTTCAATGGTTTCATTTTCTTGAGTGGTATCCAAATTTTCTGTTTCAGAAGTCAAGCCATTTACAGTTTGTCCATTTTGAGGAATTACAATAACTTTTGTAGTACTGCTGTCGTTTCCTGTTTTATTAGTTGTTACATTGACATTAATATCAAGTTTGAGGGTCTGAACAGGATTTTGATTGTATGGATTTTGCCCTTGATTATTTTGATTGTATGGATTTTCTGAATTTTGATTATTTTGATTTTGTGTTTGACTTGTTTCTACTTGTATTTCAGAATTTTTGGTATAATCTGGAATGCCATCAACCGTAACAACTTTCAAAGAATCTGGGTTTAGTTCAAAAATACTTTTAGGTCTGTTGGCTGCATACAAAGCAGGCGCACGAAAAGCCTGTTTTTTGGGAGAAAATGACCAACTAATTCCGAAAGAAGTAAAAATAAAAGCATCATTTTTCAAAAATCCTTGTCCTGTATTTCCTCTGTTTCCTTGTCCGTTATTATAATTGGCAGGATTGGCAACATAGCTTTGCTCGGCATTGTCATAAGACGAACGAAAATCGCCACTTACATCATCTAAAAAATCACTTGTAACAGCATAATTTACAACCGATTGAACATGAAAACTAAGACGGTTTAACAGACGCAATTTCAGACCAACACCAACAGGAACAGTCAGAGAATAAGGCGAATAACCATCTTCTTTTTCTGTGTTAAAATCTGAAAGAGGAGTTTCGAAATCGCCATCTTGCTCAATAATTTGTCCATTTCCACTATTTTCAGCAGCATCACGAATCGTATTATCCGACCAATAATAATAAGGTTGGTTGTTATTATAATACAAATCTCCATAATTTTCAAAATATGTTCCACCAACACCAGCCATCAAATAAGGCGATAAAAGAGCATTTTCGCCCAAAAGCCAGCCATTATCTGTATAAAAAGTAAAGATATAAGCAGCCGAATAAATTTTGGTCTGAACATTTAGAGAACGTTCCAAAATTCCTGTACTTCTGTCGTTGGCAGTAAATTCGCCATAAGTCAGTTGAAGACGATTAGAAAGCGTTTTATTAGGTGTGTTTTCGATACTCAAACCAAAAGAAAATTGATTGAAATCAGTAGCAAACATTTTATCTGTTTGTATAAATTTTTCATTCAAATCTCCACGATAGGTCATATTTCCAGTTTGAAGACCAATACGCCAATTAAAATTGTTTTGTTGGCTAAAGCCAAAAGAAATAGATAAGAAAAATGCAAGAATTAGGAAGTATATTTTTTTCATTGTAATTTGTAGATATTGTTAAAACCCTAAGGGTCTTGGAGACCCTTAGGGTTTCCTAAAACTATTTAAAAATGAATTGTACATTATGCAAAAATCGTTTAAAAACTAAAGCTGATGAATTTTATTTCATCTGTGATGTTTGTGGTGCTTATATAAAAGACCAACATTTTTATCTAAATAATTTTCAAGAAAAAGGAATTTATGAAAAACATGAAAATGATGTAAATGATTTGGGTTACCAAAAATTTACTTCGCCTATCACAAATGCTATTTTAGAAAAATTTACTCCAAATCATTTAGGTTTGGACTATGGTTGTGGTACAGGACCTGTTATTTCCAAATTATTGAAAGAAAAGGAATACAGAGTTGAACTCTACGACCCTTATTTTTATCCAAATGAAAATTATATCAATTATCATTACGATTATATTTTTAGTTGTGAGGTCTTTGAACATTTTTACAATCCAAAAGAAGAACTAGAAAAACTTTTATCTATCCTAAGACCAAAAGGAGAATTATTGATAATGACGCTTATTTTTGATTCGGAAACAGATACTAATTTTAAAGATTGGTATTATAGAAAAGACCCCACTCATGTTTTTATTTATACAAAAAAGACTGTTCAATTTATTGCTGCAACATATAATCTAAAATTTGAAATACAGAATAATAGATTGATAACTTTTGCGAAGTAAGTCGCTCGTGGGGACACAAGAAATACAAAGAAAATTACTTCTCAAGGTCAATCCAGAAGCGAAATTCGGCACTAAATCCAACAAACGGACGTACATAGACTTGGTCTGCAAGTGAGCTTCCTCTTGACTCGTCTTCTAAAAAAGTTGCGCCTGCATTGAAACGAATAAAACGAAAAACTCTATAGCCCAAACCCAAATAAGTAGGGCGTTTGAAAATAGGACCTGTAACTTCGTTTCCTGCTTCATCTTCAAAGTTTGACCAAAAGAAGCCTGCTGAAATAGAAGTTCTGCTCCAAAACTGTCCTGCAAATCCTTTTTTTCCTAATGGAAGCGAAAGACCAGCATAAGGTGAAGTTCCGAAAGAGCTATTTTCTGTATTATCTCCCTTCAAATGAACCCCTCCATAACCAACATTTAAAGGGATTTCGGTACGGGTTTTTTCGGTTGGATAATCGTCCATAAATTTACGGTCTTGCAAGACTAATAAATCTACATTCAAAACCTGCCCCAATTCACTAGCTAGAAGCTGTTTTAGTTCGGTCATTAATTTTTCTCTATATCCCGAACGAGCATCTTTTTTCTTTTCTTTAGAGAAAATAAATTTTCCTTTTTTGAGATTTGCTTTATTAATTTGGTCAATCTTTGAAACCACTAAATCTGAAAAACCTTCGAACTGTAATTGACTTCTATTTCTGTAAAGAGAAAGCCCTTTTCTAGCAATTTCGTTTAGATTTCTGACCAGTTGTGCTGTTCCTCCAATTACCTTTGCTCTTTTTTTCTCTACTGTAAAAGATTGTTCTGTATAAGCAAAAAGGTTGTTGTAGAGGTCTTGACGCAGATTTTCTCGTTCCATATCCGTAATTCTTCTATAATAATCGATTTGCATATCATATTTTGAAGAGCCACGCAATTTGTAATTGACAGGAACAGTAAATGTACCAATACTAGAATAAGGAGGACGCACCCAAGTAGCTACAAAAAGTGGTTTTGGGTCATCTTTTCGGTTACTTTTGTCATCAAGAATAACAATTTCTACAAGCACTGTTTCTGGGTTTGCAGCACCACTAATCATCAGATTTTCTTCAGCAGGGAGGTTTTGGCTATTATTGAATGAAGATTTTTCGTACTCAAAAACGGCTGTTGCATATTGTGCTTTTACTTTGTTTAGAGATAAAAAAGCTATAAAAAGAGTGAATACGGATAAGAGAAGTATATTTTTTTGCATTGAAAATTATTTGGAAAGGAGTAAGTTAATAGGATGTTGTAATAAAATTATTTAAGAATTAATGTTTTGTTCAAACAACTTATCAGATAATTAAGTCTAAATATATTTTAAATTTCAATCTTAAACAACAAATTTTAAAATTAGTTTGATTTTTGCTAAATAGATTTTGAAATGTATTTTCAAATACAAATTTAATGTTTTTTTAAAATAATTATTCCTAATCCAATGAAAAAAATTCATATCATAATCTTCGCTTTTATTTTAGTAATAGTGCCTACATCAATTTTATCAGCACAAAATGTAAGCGAAAAAGAAATCAAAGTAGCAAAGAAAAAGTCTTTAAATGGCTTCGAAATTCAGTTTGATGGTGTTTCGGAAGATGCTCAAGAAGCACTTGAAATTTCGATTGAAAAATGGTTCAAATCTCAAAAAGTAAAATATAAAGAGAAAAAAGGAAATTACCGTGCAGAAGAAGTCGTTGTAAAAGAATTTTCTGACAAAACTTCTGATTTGAACGTTTTGGTAGATAATAAAAAAGGCAAAATTACATTGCAGGTTGTTCAGACATTGGGATATGATTTGGCTGTTAATAGCAAAGACCACCCACAAGAATCTCAAAATATTCGTTCTTGGCTTGAAAATATAGTAAAAGAAATTCGTTTAGAGCAAATCAATCTTCAACTTGTGGCTTTACAAGAAGCATTAAAGAAAAGTGAAAAAGAAGTTGAGAAAAATCAAAAAAATGATGAGAATCTCAAAAAAGATATAGAAGATTATAAAAAGAAAATTGCAGAAGCCGAATCTGACATCGAAAAAAATGCAGCAGAACAAAAAGAAAACGAACAAAAAAGAGATGAACTCAAAAAGGAAATTACTGAATTAGAACAAATGAAGTAATAAAAAAAAGGATTATATTAAAAAAATCCTTTACTAAAAAAAAGCATAGTAAAGGATTTTTTTAATATGAGTCAATCAGCTTATAAAGCTATATTACTTACTCCACAATAATTGTTTTAGTTTTAGTATTTTTCTTTTGATTTAAGTGAATCATATAAATCCCCTTTGGTTGGTTTTTGAGATTTATTTTAAAGTCTTGTTTTCCTTTTTGAAAAGTTTGAGTAGTTATTTTTCTACCAATTCCATCAAAAATAGTTATTTGAGTGTTTTGTAATAAAACGGTTTCAAAGTGTACTTTAAATATTCCTGCACTTGGATTTGGATAGATGACAAATTTTTCAATATTAGTTATGTCTACCTTTTGTACTGCCTCTATTTTGTTAGGAATTCTAAATCCTGGATTACAGAATGAAGCATAAACAACAGGAGAAGTTTCTTTTATAAATGAAATATCAACAGCTAACTCATCCGTCATTGTTGTAGCAATTTGTCTTATCAATGTACTATTTACATAATACTCAATATTTCCAGCTCTACGAATGATAGAAATTCTATCTCCTGCTAAAATAGGCTCAAAAGGACCGTATTGTGTTCCTCCTTCATAAATAATAAATCTATTTTGAAGTCCGATATAGGCACTATATCCTAAAGTTTCCCAAGTAGTTGTTGTTGCAGTTGGTAGAGATAATCCAATTTGATAATTACCTGCTTTGCTCAAATCATTTATGATATATGTAACACCACCTTCTACATTAGCAGCTAATCGGTTACTAGATATTCCTCCTTCAGGAGATGTCCAAGAAGCTGGTGTATTGGTTGTAACTGTGCCTGCTGTTTGGGTTGTATTTGCTGTCAAGTTAGTCCAATTTACAAGCCCACCTACTACTACAGGAGCTACTTTATTACTAGCACCATTTGTCATATTTACACTATAAAGTCCTCTAGCTAAAGCATTTCTAGGATTTGCTGTTGAAGCTCCACTATCCCAGTTGTAAGAATAAGTAGCTGTTGTACCTCCACTTCCTGTAAGTGTAATAGCACCTTCTGCTGCTCCTGTTGTACAATCATCTATTGAAGTTTGAAGATAGTTTAATTTCATATTTGTAGCAACTTGAGTACAAAAAGAGGCATAAACTAAAGGAGAAAACCCTTGTGAAACTGTTGCATCTGCATATAATGTAGTTGCAGGAGTAACTGCACTTGTATAAACCATTCGCTCATTGATATAATACTTTATAACCCCAGATTGACGAAGAATAGAAATACGGTCACCATCATTTAGAGAAGTATTTGTATGAACTAAAGTACCATCTTCATAAACAGTTAATTGATTTTGACTTGTAGCAATAGAGTACCCTAAACTTGTCCAAGCAGGATCTGAATTTATTGCAGATAATCCTACCATATATGTCGTATTGGTTATATCATAAAAATAAGTAATTCCACCATCTCCTGTAAATCCAGCAGCCGAAATTGCTCCTGCAGTTGTATAACTTGCAGTAGACTCAGCAGCTAAAATACCACTATTTTGAACAACATTTTGTAAATCTGTCCATACAATAGGAACGCCAATTACAACAGGAATTACTTGTGAATTAGTTGCAGCATCAGTTATTGTAACATTTTGTAAACCAACTGAAAGCCCACTTCTTGGATTACTTGTATTGGCATCTGCCCACAAATAAGAATAAGGAGCAACTCCACTTTGAGGGGATAAATTAATAGTTCCTTCTCCTATGCCTGTTGTGCAGTCGTCTGTAGTATTTTGATTATAAGTGACTTTCATATT
>CAKZOK010000153.1 GCA_937136415.1 uncultured Cytophagales bacterium
GTACTACTATATTGTAAGACAAATTTGCAAACCGTGTTCTGTGGCACACAGAACACTAAGTGCGTAACTCCAGTTATTAATACAATAAATGTATAGTATTTTTTGAATCCTTACACTTCCTCAATAAACTAAAAAAAACAGTTCTAAAATTGAGTTTTTTATAAAATCTATGTACCTTTGTAAAGTTTGATTATTGGCTAATTTGTTCATAATCAAGATATTACACTCAAAAAACAATATATAAATAGAATACTCTTTATGTCAATTCCTTCTTCGTCTTCTCGTATTTATTTAGACAATGCAGCTACTACTAAACTTGATAAAGCTGTTTTAGATGAAATGATGCCATTCTTGACAGACCATTTTGGCAATCCTTCTTCTACACACAGTACAGGAAGAATCGTAAAATCTGCTGTTGAGAAAGCTCGTAAAACGGTGGCTAGTCTTTTGAATACTTCGCCTGCCGAAATATTTTTTACTTCTGGAGGCACAGAGGCTGACAATACTACCTTGCGTTGTGCTGTTCGTTCGCACAATCTCAAACACATTATTACTTCGCCTTTGGAGCATCACGCTGTTTTGCACACGGTTGAGGAGTTGGAGAAAAAAGGAGAGGTAAAAGTAAGTTTTGTCAAAATTGATAATAAAGGAAATATTGATTTAAACCATTTAGAAGAGCTATTAAACACCATTTCTAGCAAAAATGAACGTGCTTTAGTTTCTCTTATGCACGGAAATAATGAGATAGGAACAATCTTAGACTTGCAACAAGTAGGAGAAATTTGTCAAAAATATGATGCTTTATTTCATTCTGATACCGTTCAGACGATGGGATATTACGACATGGATTTGCAAAAATTGCCTATTCATTATATTGTAGGTTCTGCACACAAATTTCACGGCGCAAAAGGAATTGGATTTTTATACATTCGTCATGATGCTGGTTTTTGTCCTTTTCAAACAGGTGGAGCGCAAGAACGAAATATGAGAGGAGGAACAGAAAATGTCGCTGGAATTGTCGGACTTGCAAAGGCTTTAGAAATTTCTATTACAGAAAAAGAAGCACATACAAAACATATTCTATCTCTGAAAAGTAGAATGATAGACAAATTAAGAGCTAATTTTGGCGAAAATGTTGATTTTAATGGAGAATCTGGAAATCTCACAAAAGGGCTTCCCAAAGTATTGAGTGTTCAGTTTCCAAAATCAGATATGGGAGATATGCTTTTATTTAATTTGGATATTCAAGGAATTTCGGCATCGGGTGGAAGTGCTTGTTCTAGTGGTTCAGAGATTGGTTCGCATGTTTTGACAGCTCTAAAAAATGACCCTTCTCGTCCTTCGGTTCGTTTTTCATTTAGCAAATACAACACGATTGAAGAAATTGATTTTGTAGTAGAAAAAATAAACGAAATTTATGCGCCTGTTTTGGCGAAGTAAGATTTTTTGATTTAATTTTAACAAAAACAAACAACTATTAAAATGAAAATAAACAATTTAATTTACGCTCTAAGCCTCATTGTTTTAATTGTAGCAATTTTTTTAGCTATTGAAAATCCTGATTCAAACAGAGTTCAACTTATTGCTGGTGGAACAGTAGGAATAGGAATTTTGCTAAATATCTTTAGTTTTTTTACAAGAAAAGCTAATCAGAAAAGCTAATTTTTATATCATTATTACTCGTTACAATCTATTAGATAAACAACAAAAATGCAGGTTTTTTATTAAAAGCTATAAGAAACCTGCATTAAAAAATGTCTTGATAAAATACTACTTTGATAAACAGACGAAGAAAAATCATTAATTTGAATTTGCTCAAAATTTTGAATATTTAATAAATTATTTGCTGTCAAATTATATTGCCATTTCTTATTTTTTGGACGAAAACGAATAGTTGAACTTAAAAACCAATAATTATTTTCAAGTTGATTTAGATTTGGTAAAAAATATTCTGATGTAAAATCAAGAAACCATTTTTGATTTGGTTTTATCAAAATCTTAAACTTATGCTTTAGATTTCTATTGATAAATATCGTATTTGTTTCTTCATTTTGACTTCTATTTTGCCCAAAATCAAATGTATTTTCAAAATTTATAGCAATATCAAAATGAGTTTTGAGAAACAAATTACCATCAAAATTATTGCTTTTATTGGTTCTCAACTCCAAAGAATCGACACTATTGATATAAATAAGATAAGAATAAGAAGCGTCCAGACGAATTGTTGATTGAATAAAATCTATATATTTTCCTATTTTGAAATTTGTATTTAAAGAAGATGTTGGAAGATTCAAAAAGAAACTTTGATTTTTTATTGATGTTGGTAAAATTTCTAAACGATTAAAAAAGTTACCTTCATTACGATTATAAAAAAATCCTAATTGCATATCAAATTGTTTGTCCAAATTATTATTAAAATAAAACAAGCTATAAGAAATTGTATTTCGCAAATTTAGATTTGGAATATTACTTTTGAAAAGGCGAGCAGTAGTCAGTACATCATTTTCAAAAAAATGATTTTCAGTATTAGGTTCAACATTATATCCTACTTTTCCACGCAAAGAAGAAATATCATTCAATTTATATTTTATAGATAAAGCAGGTTCAAAAATCAAGTCTTGCGCTCTTAGATTTGAGTTTTCAGTATCAAAATATTCCAAATTTTGCCATAAATAACTCAACGAATACGTAGGCGAAATTTTGAAACGATTAAAATTGAAATGATACGCCCCAAGTTGATATATTTTAAAGCGATTATAATCAAGATTATTTTCAGATATAGAAATCTGACTTTGATTGTTTGAAGCACTAAGCAAAGAAAAATAAGGCGTATTTTCATTTTTTATTCCTAATTCAAAAACATATCTATCATTATTTTTTGCACCTAATAAAGTAACTTTTGCTGTTGTCTGGTTTCTACTAAATTTACTTTCTTGATTATTTTTTAAAGTTTGGTCTGCCCAATAAGTTGAAGTAGTGAAAGTTTGAGGGAGCGAATTGTGTGTACTCAAAACTAAAAATTGTACTACCTTTTGTTTTTTCAATTTTTGAGTAAAAAGTAATTCATGTTTGGATAAAAAATCCTTTGTAATCAAGTTCAATGAAATAGGTGTATTCTGATTTTGTAGAATAAAAGTAGGAGTTTTTATCTTTTCTTGTCTAATTTTGCCTTTATATTCCAAAAGTGAATTTTTGGAAGTATTATATTTCATTTCTATATCTGCTCTATATTGTGTCGGTTTTTTTTGAATAGAAATAGCATCAGAAGTAACAAACGAATTTGTTGATAAATTATATTCATTTTCAATAAATTGGTTATTTTTTATATTATCACTTATCGCATAAAGATTTAACTTTATACTCATTCTTTTTTTGATGCGAAAAATACCATTATAATTTCCAAAAAACTGATTATTTACATTAATCAAACGACTTTCCAAAAAATTATTAAAATAACTTTCTGAAATTATTTTTTGAGCATACCAATCCTTTTCATTAAGCTGCTCGGCATTAAGAGAAAAGGCAAAATAATCGAAGGGAGAATAGTTTGTGCCTGTATTATTATAGCTCAAAGTAGAAAATGATTTATAATTTTTGGTAATACTCAGAATATTTGTATTGAGATTTGCAGCTATTTTGTCTGTATCAAATGAACCTAGAGCTATATCTGTATTTCCAGAAAAATCTATTTTTCCTTTTTTAAGTTTTAGATTTAGAGCTACTTTTTCTCCATTATCGACATCTTTTAGAAGAGGATTTTCATTGTAGTTTTCGATGGCTTCTACTTGTTCGACCATATCTACATTTATATTTCGTGTTCCTAAAGTATAGTTTTGTCCAAAAAGGTTATCTCCTTCTAAAGTTACCGTTTCGACAGGCTTTCCTTTGTATTTTATCGCTCCTGTATTTTCATCTACTTCTACCCCTGGTAATTTTTTCAAAAGGTCTTCTACTTTTCGTTCCGAACCATTCAAAAAAGCATCAGCTTCATAAATAAGTGTATCTCCTTTTTGCTCAAAACGTTTATTTCCTTTGATTGTAACTTGCTTTAGCTGCACTGTATCAACAGGCATTACAAAATCTATTTTATAATTTTTATCTTTTTGAGGATTAAAAATAACTTTAGATTGTGATAAATAACCCATTGATTTTACTTCGATAAGTAAAGTATCATATTCTTTTTTGAAGGTATATTGATAATTTCCATTTTTTGCAATGACAAATTCACGAATACTATTTGGATTATTAGCTTCTTTGAATAACAGATTTCCAGTAAAAAGTGTATCTCCTTCGCTTGTTGTTATAAATCCTTTGATGGTTTGGGCTTTGAGAGAGAAACAAAGACACACAAAACCTAACACAAAACCTAGCACTAAAAACATTCTTTTCATACTTTTCTAAAACGATTTACGCAACAATTATTTTTAATTAAATATTTTATCTCTCTATTTCTTTTTCTAAATAATTATTTGTCTGTTCGAAACTGACACTTCCCCCGTGTTGTGCAGCTATTGTTTCTGCTAATCTCATTATTTTTTGATTTTCTTCTTCTCTCAAATCCGAATATTTTTTTAGTGTGATTTTTTCATCATCAGAAGGATAAACAGAAAAATCAAACTCAACATCAAACTCTATATTGGTAGCTTTCCACTCATGTTTTCTTTCTTTATCATAAGCATGCAAAATCAACCCTGGAAGTCCACCTAATTTCCAAGGAGCTTTATCTGATGGAATTTCGCTAGTGTACCACGCATAGAATGTTTGACCATAACAAAAAGTAGAAGCCAACTGACAAGTATAATTTCCTATTTTTTGAGTAGAATCTATGAGCTGCCAATCTAAAGGAGTAAACTTTTCTATTATTGTATAATATTTTTTCTTTATATTTCTGCGCTCGTATATTTTTTCATTACTGATATATTGATATGTTCCTATACTGTCCGAATCATCAATTACGATACTCATATCTGCTGTATTTGTGCTTGTTTGTTTGTTTGTTTCATCTTTTCCTTCAGAAAACGCACCATAATTAAAAAATGAAACAGTATCATTATAATAAAGTACAGCAATATCTATTTTAATAGGAGAAGTATATTGATATGTTACTTTATTTGTTTGGGCGTTTATCAAAAAAATAGTTGATAGAAAAATAATACAAAGCAATAAATAGGATTTGATTTTCATATTCTTAAAGTTAATAGCATTATATAGATACCAAAAAAAATTGAAAAATTTAATCTTCAATTTCATTAATTAGATATTCTTCAGCTTTTTTAGCTGCTTCTTTACATGTTTTTCCAGTAAATTTTATGGTTTGATTATTTTTTTTGTTGATGTTTAACTTTATTAGACAATGATATAATTGAATTGATTTAGCAAATTCTTCTTTTTGTATAGACTGTAATTTTTTTAGCATCTTTTTTTTACTCTCTTTTATCTCAAAAATCATTTATTTTGTTTTCTTAATTCTTGTTTTGCTAAGTTCTATATCTTCTTCATGTATTTTTTTGATAGCAACTGAACCACCCATTTGTGCAGCAAGAGCTTCTAATTTTCTTTTTCTCTTTTGGAAATTTTCTTTTTCTATTTCATAGTATTTAGCTAATGTAATCTGTTCTTCATTATGTAAGAAAACATTAAAATCAAAATCAAAATCAAACTTTAATTTTGTGGCTTTCCATTCAAGTTTTTTGGCTTCATCATACGCATGCAAAATAAGCCCTGGCAAACCACATAATTTCCAAGGACCTTTATCAGAAGGTATCGCAACAGTGTACCAAGCAAAAAACTTTCTACCATAACATTTTGTCGTAGCAAGCTGACAAGTATAACCTGTTATCTGTTTGGTAGAGTCTAATAATTGCCAGTCCAGCTCATCTAAATTTTCTTTTATAATAAAATAATTACGCCTAATATTGCGACGCTCAAAGAGTTTTTGTTTGTTATAATTGATGTATTGATAAGTGCCTATATGGTCATCAGGATTTTTTATTTTTTTCACTGCTCCTGTACTTATTTGAATTGAAATTTCTGCATTTTCAGGCGTTTGCCTTGCATAAGAAAATACAGAAACGGTATCATTAAAATACAAATTTGCCTCATCATACATCGGCTTATTCAATAGACTTCCTTCTCGGCTATATGTTACATTTGTAGTTTGGGCAATCGCTAAACCACTACTAAAAATAAAAAATAGTATTAAGATAATTTTTTTCATAAAAATTAGATTTGTTATTGCAAAATAAGATAATTAAACATCTTTTTAAGTATATTATAATTAAAAAGATGTTTAATGTAATTTTTAATTAGTCAGCATCCATTAAAATCATTAAATATTTTAATGCTTGTTCACAAGTAGATGCAGTAACTGATACAGTTTTTCCCATTATGTCAGTGGAAGCTGTACAAGTCAATGGCTTTTGAGTTTCTATTTTTTCTTGGTTTTCAGACAAAATAATATTGGATTTGCTTTTCTCTTCTATTGGTGTGTTAGCAAAACTTGAAGAAATAACAAAGAAAAAAATAAAATTCAAAAAGAGAGTTTTCATAAAGATATTAATTAGATTGTATCAATTTATATTGTATAATCATACAATACTAGCAAATGTACAAAAAAAACAAACTAAATCAAAAGTATTAACTTTATATCTTTTTTTTTAATATAAATAATTAAAATTTATGCCCTAGATTTGGCTATCTATATTTTACCTTAATTCATAAAATTACAGTTTTATGGCTTTTTTATTATCTAATTTTTAGATAAAAACAATCAAATTTGACTTCTAATTTCTAATTCTAAATAATTTAATCTACTTTCGCTATTTAATTGTTTTTGTAGTCATTGTATCGCATTTAAGTTTTTTATAAAATTATGGATTATTTGAGAGGATTATTAGGAATGTTAGTCTTGCTAGGTGTAGCGTATGCGTTTTCTAGCAACCGAAAGGCAATAAACTGGAAATTGGTAGGAATTGGAATCTTATTACAGGTAGTCTTTGGTATTCTGATTACTCAAGTCCCTTTAGTTGCTCAAATATTTCGCACCATTAGTGAAGGCTTTGTAAAGTTTTTGAGTTTCTCAAATGATGGAGCTAAATTTCTATTTAGTGATATGGCCGATGTTCCAAAAAGTGGTTTTATATTCGCCTTTCAAGTATTACCTACTGTTATTTTCTTTTCTGCCGTAACAACAGGATTGTATTACTTAGGAATCCTTCAAAAACTATCCTACGGAATTGCATGGTTGATGGCAAAAACAATGGGACTTTCTGGCGCAGAAAGTCTTTCAGCAGCAGGAAATATCTTTTTGGGACAAACAGAAGCACCTCTATTAGTTAGACCTTTTATTGCCAAAATGACAACTTCCGAACTTATGTGTTTGATGACTGGAGGAATGGCAACTATTGCTGGAGCTGTTTTGGGAAGTTATGTTGCTTTTTTGGGAGGAGATGACCCTGTTAAACAAGCTGAAGTAGCTGCAAGATTACTTAGTGCTTCAATTATGAATGCACCAGCAGGAATCGTGTTTGCAAAAATGCTTATTCCAGAAACAAAACCAGAACTCATTGACTCAGAACTCAAAGTAAATAAAGAAACTCTAGGAGCAAATGTAATTGATGCACTAGCGATTGGGGCAGGAGAAGGGCTAAAACTGGCTCTCAATATTGGAGCAATGCTTTTGGCATTTATTGCTGTAATTGCATTGATGAATTATATGCTCGAAGTAGTGGGAGATGTTACTACGCTCAATGCCATTATTGCAGAAAGTACAGGAGGTGTTTTTAATAAATTATCAATGGAATATATCTTTGGGCAAATATTTCGTTTGGCTGCTTTTATTATTGGGGTAGAATGGGCTGACACCCTGCAAGTAGGAAGCCTTTTAGGACAAAAAACAGTTATTAATGAATTTGTTGCTTATGTAAGTCTTGCAGATATGCAAGCAAATGGAGTGATTTCGCCAAAATCAATTACCATTGCTACTTTTGCGCTTTGTGGGTTTTCTAATTTTAGCTCTATTGCCATTCAGATTGGAGGAATTGGAGCAATGGCACCCAACCAACAAGCAAACCTTTCTCGCCTTGGGCTAAAAGCTCTTTTGGCTGCAACACTTGCTTGTATGATGACAGCGACCTTAGCAGGAGCATTATTATCATAAAACTTTGATAATAAATGCCCTCTATTTTTAATAAAAAAGGAACTAAATATTACTACTACGTTGTTGCTGTATTTGACTACTAATTTTTTCATTAATTAAAAATAATAATGAAATTCAACAACACAACAAAAGGAAAAAATACTACTACAAATTACGAAGGAGAAAAAGCCTATAAAATTTCTTCAACTTTAGAATTATATTCGACTGTTGTTACTTTTTCGTTGGGCAATACATTTTATGAAAGTAAAGATGATAGAATTATTCGTTTAAGAAAATTAATTGCAGAGAATAACCCAGAGTTTGTCGCAAAGTTGGCAATTTATGCTCGTGAAAAAATGTATCTTCGTTCGATTCCTTTGGTTTTGGCTGTTGAGCTTGCAAAGATTCATAAGGGCGATAGTTTGGTGAGCCGTTTGGTAAACCGAATTATAAAACGTGCCGACGAAATTACTGAGCTTTTGGCTTATTATCAAGCTGCAAACCAAAGAACAGATGTAAAAAAATTGGGTAAATTATCCAAACAATTACAAAAAGGTCTGGCTTTGAGTTTTAATAAATTTGATGAATATCAATTTGCAAAATACAATAGAGATACAGAAATTAGATTGCGTGATGCCTTGTTTTTGGTTCACCCAAAGGCAAAAGACAAAGAACAGCAAATACTTTTTGATAAAATTGTAAATGATAATTTACAAATTCCTTATACATGGGAAACAGAACTCTCAAAACAAGGACAAGCAGAATTTGCTGATGAAACAGAAAGACAAAATGCTTTTCGAAGTAAATGGAAAGAGCTAATCGATAGCAAAAAACTAGGTTATATGGCTCTTTTGAGAAACTTGAGAAATATCTTGACTGCAAATATAAGTCAAGAATATATCAAAAAAGTAGCTCAAAGGATTGTAAACCAAAACGAAGTAGAACGTTCTAAACAGTTACCTTTTCGTTTTCTTTCTGCTTTTCGTGAGTTAGAAAAAGTCCCTTCTACAAATGTACAGATATTGCTTTCTGCTCTTGAAGAAGCAATAAAAATTTCTATTAAAAATCTAAAAGGATTTGATGAAAATACAACTGTTTTGGTTGCTTGTGATGTTTCGGGTTCGATGATGAATCCTATTTCGCCACGAAGCTCAGTTAGAGATTATGACATCGGTTTGGTTTTGGGAATGCTTTTGCAACACCGTTCTAAATCTGTTATGAGTGGTCTTTTTGGAGATACTTGGAAAATTATTAATTTGCCAAAAGAGAATATTTTGTCAAATGTACAAGCCTTACACAGGCGCAACGGAGAAGTTGGATATTCTACCAATGGTTATTTGGTCATAAAAGATATTTTGAAGCGCAAACAAAAAATTGATAAAGTAATGATTTTTACTGATTGTCAGCTTTGGAATAGCAATAATAATCAAGAAAGTATTGCAGAATATTGGAAAAAATATAAAAAAGAAGTTGCTCCAGAAGCCAAATTATATTTATTTGATTTGAGAGGATACGGACAAATGCCTTTACAAATTCAACAAAATGATGTAAATTTAATAGCAGGCTGGTCAGACAAAATTTTTGAAGTAATGGAAGCCATCGAAAATGGAGAAACTACTTTGAATCAGATTGAAAAAATTGAATTATAATACAACTATAAAAATAAAAAGAGTGTCGTAAAGAAAGATTACTTCTTATTGCATACAAAGGTTTTAACTCATTCCTTGTTATTTCTAAACAAAAAAGAGTAACTAAAAACGGTTACCTCTTTCTTGATTATTACCTCTTTTTTTACTAAATTTATTCTTTAATCTAAACCTTATAAAGTCAGAAAATATTAGCATTCAAAAATAAAAAGAGTGTCGTAGAATAGAGTTACTTCGATTCCCGACGGAGATCGCAGGTTCGAACCCTGTCATTTTAAAGTAATTTAGAATGTGGTCTAGTGGTTTATGATGCCGTCTTGTTAGTTTCTTTTCGTTTGTTACCTCTTTTTTATTAGGATTTAAAAAGTATAAAAAATAAAAATGAGTGCCGTAGAAAAAAGTTACTTCGGTAGAACGCCTATTTTTTATAAATAGGAAGTCGTGGGTTCAATTCCTACCATTTTAAATTTTGTTTAAAATGTAGTTCAGCATAAACTTTCTTTGATTGTTGCCTCATTTTTTCAAAAAATAAAATAGGCATTTAAAAATAAAAAGAGTGTCGTAAAAGAGAGTTACTTCGTTTATAACGCAGAGGTCGTAGGTTCGAATCCTACCATTCAAATTTATTTTGAATCGTAGACCAGTGGTCAGGTTGCTGAAAAAAAATCTCTCTTTGCTTGTTACCTCTTTTTTATTAGGATTTTTTTAGTTATGAAGTTGTTTAAGAATTAGTTGTGCATGTATTTGTTGGTGTCGCTACGCTAAAACACCAACAAAGGCTGTGTTATTTTTCCTTAGAAGTGGGTTTGCAAACCCACTTCTAAGGAAAAATGAGCATTCTTAAACAACTTCTATAAAAGAAGTGTCGTAGAAAAGAAATACTTCGAATAATAGTTCTAAGGTAGCAATATTTTGGGCGACCGAATGAGCGAAGTTGGGTTAAAAACCAACAGGGCAAAATAAATAAAATGAAATACATTTTGTTTGTAAATCTCTCGTAGATGTCGAATTGTCGGCTCAATGCTCTGTCTTCATGACTGGGGTAAAAGCAACTATACGCAATTAATTTTGCAATTACATTCTTTTCGCTTGTAACCTTCTTTTTCAAAAATAAAGAGTGTCGTAAAAAAGAGTTACTTCTAAATCTTATGATTTCACAGGTTCGAATCCTGTCTTTTCTTTTTTCTTATACAAAAAGAAAACGTGGCAGAGTGGTCAAATGCAAGATACCTTTTCGAAGGTATATGTTCTCTTTTTGCTTGTTACCTTTTTATTTTACTAAAAAATTGAGTGGTGTTGTAAAAAGTATGATAAGTTATTTGGTTGTTGGTGTCGCTTCGCTAAAACACCAACAACGGCATT
>CAKZOK010000154.1 GCA_937136415.1 uncultured Cytophagales bacterium
AGGACCAAAGACAGAAGCAATACTTACTCAATTAGGAATTCATGGTCTTGATAAATATGAATACTATAGTGCGAAGGTAAATACTTTTAACGATAAAGAAATCATTTGTGCGCGTACAGGTTACACAGGGGAAGATGGTTTTGAGGTATTTGCTGACCACGAAACAATAAAAAATATCTGGGAGTCTCTTATAGAACTTGGGGTTACACCATGCGGTCTTGCCTCTCGGGATGTCCTAAGAACTGAAGTAGGTTTTCCTCTTTACGGACAAGATATTCATGACGACGTCACTCCTCTTGATAGCGCTCTTAAATGGACTGTTAAGGCCAAGAAAGAGAGCTTCATTGGTAAGAGTGCACTTGATGGTGCAACATCAACAAAGAGGCTTGTGAAGTTAAGTCTAGATAAAGGTATTCCAAGAGAAGGTTACAATATTCTTAATATGGATGATGAGGTAATTGGTATTGTAACATCAGGAACAATGTCTCCATCTACTAAAAAGGCAATTGGATTAGGATATGTAACTGTAGAATATTCTAAAGTAGATAGCGAAATCTACATCCAAGTTCGTAAAAAATCAATCAAAGCTAAAGTGGTTAAAGCACCATTTTATAAAGCTTAAATATAGTCATAAAAGGTGACTAACTAAATTTTTAGTTAGTCACTATTTATAAAGAGAAATGAAAATAATTATTACAGGAGGTGGAGCAGTAGGATATCATTTAGCAAAAATGTTATCTAGTGAGTTACAAGATATTTACTTAATTGATGAAAGTCAAGAACGTCTAGATTATATCCAATCACATATTGATGTGTTTGCTATTCAGGGAGATGCAAAATCAATATCTATTTTAAAAGAAGCTGAAGTTGAACAATGTGATTTATTAATAGCGGTAACTTCATCTGAGGAAACAAACCTTTTAGTATCTATTTTGGCAAAACAATTTGGTGCAAAACGTGCCATTGCTAGAATTAATAATATGGAATTGTTAGAAGAAGATAACCAAATTCTATTTAGAGAATTGGGAATTGATAATCTAATATCGCCTGTAAAATTAGCAGCAAAAGAAATTCAAAGGTTGTTAAAACGATCAGCTTTTACAGATGATTGTGAATTTGAAGGTGGTAAACTTAAAGTGTTTGGTATTCCTGTTGGTGATTTGTCTCCTTTGAAAAATAAGACGATAAAAGAATCGGCATACTTGAATAAAAACTTAACGTTTAAGCCAATTGCGTTACATAGGAAAGAAGAGACAATTATTGTAGATAAAAATACATTAATTTTAGAGAATGATATAATAGTCAAAGAAGAGAAATATTTCAACAACCAAATATTGATGCGTTATAAAAAATATTACTACAAAAAAAACTTACTCATCAAAACGGAATTATATAATATTCAAAAAGAAACGAATTTTGTATCCGATTTAGAACATTGGACAGAACATACTTACATTTTTTATCCAAAAAATGAAGAATAAAATAGATAGACAAAACTTATTAAATGACCGATAGTCATTTAATTTCTAAATGATTAAATTTTTTTCAAAAAACACTATTTTTCTTTAAAAATTTTGAAATAAAATTGACCTTCTAATAAAATCAAACGAAATTTTTAATATTTACAACAAAAATTTGTATTTCTCTGTAACATATCGTTCCTTTGTGTCGTTATTAGTATGCAAGCATAACAAACAAGTTTTTCTTAGTGTGTGTAGAAAATTTGATTGTTTCAGTAAAAATACTTTATTTTTTTTATTAAAAAATCTAAATTACTGACTTGCTGTACATTTTTTTTATTCCAAACAAAAAACCTTTAATTTTCAATATTATGGAAGATTTATTAAAAAAACTCGTTTATACTGGTGTTGGTGTAGTATCAATGACTGCCGAAAAATTACAAGAAGCTGTTGATAAAATGGTTAGCGAACGCAAAATGTCTGCTGACGAAGGAAAAAAATTAGTAGATGAATTTTTAGACACTACTGAAGATAAGAAAAAAGAATTTGAAGGACAACTTTCTTCTATCGTAGAAAAAATTGTTCGTTCTTTCAAGTTTGCTTCAAATAAAGAAATGGTTGAACTTACAGAGCGTGTCAAAACATTAGAAGCAGATGCTGGTATCGTAGGTGAAGTAGAGCAAAGTGAGAAAAAAACTACTAAAAAAGCTCCTGCAAAAACAACTGCTAAAGCTGTAGAAACAAAGTAATTTACAAATTGCATTACTTTTATACAGTTTAGATAAGTATTTTAGATAAAAAATAAGCCAAATTTTTGTTCTTTTTTCTTTTTAAGAAAAGCTAAAGAACAAGAATTTGGCTTTTTTGATTCAAAATTTGTAATTTTAGCTAAACAATTATGTAGCTTACAAAAGAAAACACCCTACTTGTCAGGTTAAGAATTTTTACAACTCATTTGTGAGAACACAAACAATTTCATACACTTAACAGACACTAAGGAAGAGAAATATCAATAAAGCGCATTGCAAAAAAATACTATCATTGTTCGTGCCTTCATGAGCAACACATAAAAGATATATATGTTTTTTCAAAACACCGTCAAAAATATAAACCGTCTTAGACAAGTAATTCAAGTTTTATTGAAATACGGTTTTGAGGATATTGTTATGAATACGCCTCTTCAAAAACTAATTCCACCCAAAACCAAACTAACATGGACAAATAATGAAGCTGGTGAAAGTGAGGCTTTAATGGTTTTTTCGACTCGTTCCGAACGTCTTCGAATGGTTATTGAAGAGCTGGGAGCTACTTTTGTAAAGTTAGCACAGGTGTTGAGTAATCGCCCCGATTTTATTCCTGAAGATTTAATTATTGAGTTCAAAAAATTACAGAGCGATGTTCAGCCTTTTGATTCAGAGCTTGCCAAAGAAATTATTTTTATAGAAACAGGGCAAAGCACCGACGAGCTTTTTCAATTTTTTGATGATGTTCCTATTGGCTCTGCTTCGATTGGGCAGGTGCATCGTGCTAGGTTGCATACTGGCGATGATGTGGTAGTGAAGGTGCAGCGTCCGAATGTTCGTGAAAAAGTCAAGACTGACCTTGCTCTTTTGTTAGAATTTGTTCGTCTAACAGAATCTTTTTTCATTTCGGCTGGTATTCTCAATCCATTAGATGTAGTTACTGCTTTTGAAAAAACAATGCAAAAAGAATTGGATTATATGACCGAGGCAAGGCACATGGAACAATTCAGAAAATTATATAAAGACAAACGGGAAGAGTTTCATATTCCAAAACCATATTTGGATATTTCTACCTCAAAAATTTTGGTTATTGAGTATGTCAGTGGCTGCAAAATTACAGATATAGCACAATTAGAAGCGTGGGGGATTGATTCGAAACGAATTGCAGAAAAAGGAATGGACATTTATCTAACACAAATATTTGAATATGGGCTTTTTCATGCAGACCCTCACCCCGGAAATATTTTGGTTAAGCCTAATGGTCAGATTGTTTTGTTAGACTTTGGAATGGTTGGAAAGCTGATGACACATCAAAAATTTGCTTTTGCAGGAGTTTTTATAAACTTGGCAAAACAAGATGCTCGTGCAATGGCTTCTAATCTTCGCAAACTTGCCATTGATAGTGAAATTGAAGACATGCGAAGTTTTGAGTATGATTTGCATGAATTGATAGAAGAATTTGTAGTCTTAGATGCTGCTGGAGATATGGGAATGGCTGATTTGACAGAACGACTACAAAAAATTATTTATACCTACAAATTAGAAATGCCAGGAGTTGTCTTTTTGATTTTGCGTGCTTTGGTAATTTTAGAAGGTATCGGAAATACATTACACCCAGATTTTCAGAGCCTAGAGTATATTCGTCCTTATGGTGTCAAAATTTTGGCAGACGAATATTCTGTTAGCAATATAAATTCAGAACTTTCTTATACACTATCTGAATTTGGTGGGCTTCTCTATAACTTTCCTTCTGAGCTTCGTTATATTCTCAAAAAATTACGAAAAGGAGAGTTTCACTTTGATATAAAAGTTCAGGCTGATGAACCTATCCTCAACAAAGCAGAATCAATTACAAATCGCCTTACTTTTACAATGCTAATTTGTGCGCTTGTTATTTCAGCTACTATTTCTCTCAATGCAAATTTTCCAGATTATCTCAAAACTGATGGGGGCATTCCTTATTTAAGTATTTTGGGTTATGGATTGGCTATTTATTTAGCTGTTTTGTTATTTTTATTGATTGTTCGAAGCAATATTGGAGGAAATAAATAAAACATCACTTGATAAATCAAGTGGCTACCTAGTAATTTGATTTATCAAATTTGTAGTTTGAATCATTTTTGGTGTACTGCTAATTACATTATTTTTTTACTATCAAAAATGCAATTAGTTACAAGAATAATTATAATTAATTTAAATACCGTTTTTTTGAATTTAGGGTGGGGAATGACAGGTTTAAAATAACGTGAACTCGTTATTATTTTTCTTTGTAGCGTATGCTGTTCAGAATTTGATTATTTTCTCATACAGTTTTCGTGTCTTTTGAAATTTAGCTACATCGTAGCGTAACCTTTGTAGAATAGAAAAATGA
>CAKZOK010000155.1 GCA_937136415.1 uncultured Cytophagales bacterium
TGGAAGACCTCTTTAAAGATTTTTTTGGAGGACAAATACCAAATAAAAACAAAGACAATGGCAATGAAGTAAGAATGGGGTCAGGTTCTGGAGTTATTATCGAAAAAGGAGGGTATATTGTAACCAATAATCATGTAGTAGAAAATGCTTCTCGTATTGATGTGGTAATGAATAATCAGAAAAGTTATACAGCAGAGCTTATCGGAACCGACCCAAGTACGGATTTGGCACTTCTAAAAATTGAAGCAGATGAGGAATTAAAATCAGTTCCTTTTGGAAATTCGGACAATTTGCAAGTAGGAGAATGGGTACTTGCCGTAGGAAATCCATTTGACCTTACCTCTACCGTAACAGCAGGAATTGTGAGCGCAAAGGCAAGAAATATTAATATTTTGCGTCGTAGAGATGGCTTAGGAATCGAATCATTCATACAAACTGATGCAGCCGTAAACCCTGGAAATAGTGGGGGAGCATTGGTAAATACAAATGGAGAATTAGTTGGAATAAATACAGCAATTGCTTCTACGACAGGTTCGTTTGCTGGTTATTCATTTGCTGTTCCTATCGGAATTGTAAAGAAAGTATATACAGATTTGAAAAAGCATGGAGTTGTACAGCGTGGGCTTTTGGGAGTACAGATTAGAGATGTAACAGCAGAGCTATCTAAGACAGAAAACTTATCTGTTGTTCGTGGAATTTATGTAGCAGGTGTTACCGAAAATAGTGGTGCAATAGAAGCTGGTTTAGAGCAAGGAGATGTAATCATTGAGATTGATGGTGTGCAGGTAAATACTTCGGCACAGCTTCAAGAACGCATTGCTCGTAAGCGTCCGGGAGATAAAGTAAAAGTTGTTTATCTTAGAAATGGAAAAGAGAGAAATACAAATGTAGAACTCAAAAATCGTTTGGGAACAACAACGCTTATCACCAATGAAGCAGGAAAAATAATGAAAATTGAGAATTTGGGTATCGAAATTCAGAATATTTCACCAGAAATAGCTACCAAAATAGGAACAACAGGTGTAAAAATAGCTTCTATTAACGAAGGAAAATTTAAAGAGGCACAAGTTCCAGAAGGATTTGTAATTACGCACATAGATAAAGAAAAAGTAGAAAATTCTTCTGATGTAATTCGTCTTTTAGAAGGAAAAACAGGAGGCGTTTTGATTGAAGGTTTTCATCCAACAGGAAGAAGAGGCTTTTTTGCTATTGCGATGTAAAATTAGGAATAATTATAGATTATGAATATACATTGCTGAATATTAGGTAATTAAAGTTTGAAAATAGCAATTTATTTAATTGCTATTCCTCAGATTTATTCTTTAGAACGAATAAAACATAAAAAAACTCTTTCTATTAATTTAGAAAGAGTTTTTTATTTTATTAGGATTATAAAAATATATTGTGCATTTTTAAATTAAGTGTTTTTAACAAAAATGTTTTATTATTATCATTCAGTCAAAAAAATTATAATTAATGTATTTTTACTATGAAAAAAAAATCTTTTTATTTATTTATGTTGTTTTCAATAGCAATTTTATTTTCATCTTGTCAAGATAAAGAAGAGGAAATTGATTGTAATGATTTGGAGTGGGGATATGAAAGCGAGATTTTTCCAGACAAATGGGGAACTTGTTTTGATAATTGTGGAGGCAAAGCACAATCTCCTATCAATATTACAGGTGCAAAAACAGATAATAGTCTTCCTTCAATAGAAACAAATTATGATGATGTAGCTATTGATGTTTTGAATAATGGACATACGATTGAATTCGAATATCACGAAGGAAGTAGCATTAATTATGGTGGAAAAGAGTACAAATTATTGCAGTTTCATTTTCACACTTTTTCAGAACATAAAATTGAGAATAGGTATTACCCTATGGAGGTTCATTTAGTGCATCAACACGAAGAAAGTGGAGCATTGGCAGTTATCGGAATTATGTTTAAAGAGGGACAGGAAAACCCATTTTTGGCTAATTTTACAAGTAACCTACCTGCAAACAAAGGGGAGAGATATATCTCTTCTGATTCTGTAAATGTAGAAAATCTATTACCTACCAATAGAGATTATTATACTTATACAGGCTCACTTACTACACCTCCTTGCTCTGAAATTGTTACTTGGCTTGTCTTGAAAAGTAATATTGAAGCTTCTACTACACAGATTAAGAATATAGAAAATATTGTAGGTGAGAATTTTCGTCCTATAAAAGCTTTAAACGGAAGAAGTATAAAATCATCTAACTAGATAGCTGTAAATACTTTGTTATTAGATACATAAAAAAACTCTTTCTATTAATTTAGAAAGAGTTTTTAATTAATGAGCTGTTTAAACTTTTATTAAATGAAGCCTAAAAGACTGATTTATGTTTGTGTCTTAAGAGCAGCTTTAATCCTCAATGAGCCAAATAAAACTTTATATTTTAAGTATTATTTTTGATAAATTATACTTCTAAAAAAGTATTTTGGTTTAGTTTTGAGAAATTGAATGCACAATTTAAAAATTTAAAGAACTTCAATTTATACAGAGAATAATTATTTATTTTCCTTTTTTCTTCATGCGTTTCCAAGTGTCAGTACGACCAAACATCGAAACCCCAATATAACCACGCCCATCTACAATATTTGTGTTTTTCTTACTCATAGTCATCTCAAAACTATAATCAGAACCATTATTTGGGTCATAGATATTTCCATTTTCCCATACTAATTCATTTTTATCGCCTACAAATTCTAATTCTCTCATATTAGTCATTCCTAATATTCGGCGAGATTGTTTTGATTCTTCTGGGTTATTTACATCTATACGAGGTATTCCGTCTGGGTTGTTTTTTTCTTTTAGCCACACAATACGACCATAATATTTACTAGGGTCTTGCCCTTTTTTCTTTAAACCTTTTGAGATACGAATTACAGAACGTCCGTTGCTAGGTCGCCAGTCACCTAATAAAATATCACCTGGGTTATCTTCTGTTGGTGAATAATACTCGGCTGCTGTCCAGCTTGTTAGGATAAATAATGAAGCAAATAGAACTACGAATAAGGTATGAAGTTTTTTCATAATGAAATTTAGAATTTAGAATGTTGTTTGAATAGGTGTAAGCTAAAACTTAGAAACTATTTTTTATTAGGTAAAAAATAATTTTGTTATTTGTAGAGTAAAAATTCAAAAATTATGCCTTTTGAAAAAATCTATTATTTTTAACATAATTTTCAAATTAATCTTTTGTTATTTAAGGACTTACAAAATTAAAACCAATACGGAAATAAACAGGAACTCCAATATTATTTGTAGTAATTGCATCTGCTTTTGCATCTTCTGCCAAATCAAAACGATAAGCAGCACGAACACCTACTTGAAGATTGAGCCTAATAAAACTTGTAATGGCTTGATTGAGTTCGATACGAGGGCGAATCTCTGATTTGCTAAGTTCATATTCATTTGTAGCAAAAAAATCAGTTCCATTGTCAGCATTCTGCATTAAATAACTTTGCCCTTCCAATTCATAGCCAAAATTAAGTGTTGATTTTGCCGTAAAATTATAACGAAGTGAGCCACGAGCAGGCAATAATAATTCCACTCCCCATTTAGGATTGAATGTTTTGTTCCACATCAAAATAGGAAGATGAAGCAAACGCCCACCACCATAAGTACGACTAAATCCAATGGCTAGATTTTGATTATCACTAAATTTCCAACCATAAAGAAGAGCAGCCGAATATTTCATTTTTGAAAAATCAGGTTTGATATTATCAAAATTATAATTTCCATTTAATGATGAAGCACCTTGAAAAATCAAAAAGTGTTTTTCATCAAGAGGCTTAAATATCAGAAGACCTAATGAAGCTGTTCGTAAAGTATGTTCGTTTAAAGAAGAAGCCAAACGCTGACGAAAATTTATATCATCAAATTGATAACGACTTTCCCAGTATGAAAAGGTAGCATTCAAGATAATATTACTCTTCGAAACAAGAGGAAAGTTTGTATTTAGACGAATACCATGATTTAGTTTTACTTTTGAATTGTATTCATATTCTACCAAGTCATCATCTGTATTTGAAGTTTGAAAATCATGAGGCGCAACTATATCATAGCTCAAACCTACGAGAGTTGTTGGATTTAGATTATTAATTTTGTTATTACAGAATTTTTTGATTACTGTATCATCAGCTTCTTCAAAACTGTCCATATCAAACTCTTCAAATTCGTCTTCTACATCGGTAGAATCTTGAGCTTTTGCTACGAAAGAGTTATTGAAAAAACAAAAATAGAGTAAAAAGGTAAATGCAAATAAATGGGATTTTTTGTGCATAAAATAGATATTTTGTAGGGTTTGTGTGTAATTTTGTAGTTACTGAAAATATGTAAGGAATAATTATGAATGAAAGGTTATAAATTACAAATGTAATATGCTAAATATCAACAAGATAAAAAGGGGGGGGTTAATTTCTATTTCTAAGTAAAAATTAAAATTTAGAATTGATAATTTTGCAACCGAATCACTAAGATATTAACATTTCTTTAAAAAAAGAATATTTAAAAATAAAATTTTTAAAGAATACTCTTTTTTGGTATAAAATATTGAATTAGTTTTTTATTGCAAAATATAATTTTTTTTTAATTAAAATCACTTGTTCTATTACTAATTATAATGATATGATTATTATTTTAACATTATTTTTTACGCTTTCCTTAATTTTGCTAAATACTCTCATTGGTGTTTATGTAGAGCGAAAAGTTTCGGCTTTCATTCAAGACCGTATTGGACCTACCGAAACTGGAAAGTATGGATTTTTACAAACCTTTGCCGATGTTGTCAAATTATTATTCAAGGAGGATATTATTCCTTCTTCGACAAATAAATTTTTGTTTAAGGCTGCACCTATTTTAGTTTTTGTGGCTGTTTTTGCTGGCTTTGCGATTGTTCCATTTACTGCAAACTCGGAAGCTAAAATGCCTTTAGGGCTTTTGATTTGGCTTGGAATTGTAGCTTTAGATGTTGTTGGGATTTTGATGGCTGGTTGGGCTTCTTCTAATAAATTTTCTTTGTATGGTGCTGTGCGTTCGCTTGCTCAGATGATTTCGTATGAATTGCCTTTGGGGCTTTCCATTTTGAGTGTGGTGGTGTGGAACGGCTCATTAGATTTGCAAGAAATTAGTCTTCAACAGGGTGTTTTTACAGAAAAAATAACGTATTTATTTGGTCTTTCTTTTTTGGGTATTGAGATTCAAAATATTGGAGGAATATTGTCTTGGAATATTATTTCTATGCCTTTCTTTTTTGTTGTTTTTCTGATTTTTTTTATTGCAGCTCTTGCACAAGCCAACCGAACACCTTTTGATATTCCAGAGGCAGAATCAGAATTAGTGGCAGGTTTTCAAACAGAATATTCGGGTATGCGCTGGGCTTTTTTGATGCTTTCAGAATATGGAATGATGCTTTTGATAGGGCTTTTGACAAGTATTTTATTTTTTGGAGGCTGGAATACGCCTTTCCCCAATATTGCAAATTTTGAGTTGGCTAATTATACAAGTGGACAAATTGGGCATGTGTCATCTTATCTGTGGTCTTTCTTTTGGTTGATGAGCAAGACATTTATTTTTATGTTGATTCAGATGTGGATTCGTTGGAGTTTTCCTCGTTTGCGTGTTGATCAACTGATGATTATGTGTTGGAAATATTTACTTCCTTTTTCGCTTGGAATGCTTTTATTGACAGCTTTTTGGAAAGTATTTTTGTCATAGAAATATTTATATTCAAAATGTTAAGATTATTTTTGTTATAGGGCAACTGTACCAAAATAATTGAGTATTGATTAGAAGATAGAAATAAACGTTGTGTTAAAAGAAATATTACTCAAAGTAAAAGGCTTCATTTAAGACTCAAAAATTTGGTATGGTTGCCCTAAATTTTTATGGAATTAGATTTTAATCAAAGAGTGTTTATTTAATTTTTATGAGGCTATAATTATTCTGATTTTTGCCAGCAAAAAGATAAGTTCCAATAGAGGAGTTTAAAGCAAAAATTTTATTTTTTACACGAATACTATTTGTTGGATTTAAAGCTATTTCAGTGTTTTTATCCGTTACTTTTCCTGTTTTCCAGTCATTTTCAGTTTCTATTAATGTTAATGCTCCTGAGGTCATTTTCCCCTCTTTAAGCTCAAATGCTTGAGTAATTAAAATTTGATTATTATTTATAATAGTTATACCATCTGCTCCAATAATATTTTTATTTAATTGTATTTCACTTATTTGTTTTGTAAGTAAATCAATTTTAAATAAGAGACCTTTACTCATTTGAAGAGTTATTAAATAACCATTTGGATGATAGGCAATTCCATTAAGATTCCAATCGTGTCCCCCAAATTTTTGATTTTCTAAGAAAATAGAAGGTTCATTTGTTTCTCCATCAATCTTATAAATAATTGGTCTATGACTATCTGTTACATATATATTACCTTTGGCATCAAGTGTTAGTCCATTTGCATAACATTTTGTATCATTACTAAGATTGGTAAAATCAACATATTCTACCCTTTTTTGGGTTATTAAATCATAAATCAAAACACCTGCTATTTTTTGAGTAGTTGCTTCATTCGATTTTTCTGAAACACCTGCATCTCCATTAGCAATATATAAATAATTTTTCTTCTTATTTATTGCTATTGCAGCAGGGCTTATAAGGTTTTTATCTTGTAATAATACAGATAACTCTTTCTTTTTATTATCAAAACTATAAATTGCACCTTTGGAATAAGAACTCAAAAGGAAAGTGTTTGATTTTTCATAGAAGGTAATTCCCTCAGGAAATAAATTCTCTGATTCAAAAGTTATTAATGAACTATTTTGTAGTGAGTTTAAATTAAAGTTTTGAGTGTTTTTACAAGAAAATATAAGTATTGAAGTAATACACAATATAATTAATTGGCTTCTTATTTTCATTTTTTTAATGTTTCTTAATAGTGAGGTTTGGGAAAAGTGAGGTTTCTTAATTCATTTCTTAGTAAACTTACAAAATTTATTTTATGTTTAAAAATCTGTTTTAGGAGTTGGATATGTTTTTTTTATTATTATACTTTGATTTTATCACTTAAAATGTTATGAATTATACATCTTGTTACCACTATTTATTTATAATTTGTATCAAAATTCCTAATATTCCAATTATCAAACATAAAGGGGTAAACCATTTTGAATCAGCTTTTGCAAATTCAGTATTTTTTATTTTTTTAAATGCCCCAACATAATTAAAATCTCCAATTGCTCGTAAAATAAAAATAGAAGGAATTATCCAACTTCCATAGGTAATTATCCAATTAGGAACTTGAAAAATATTTAACTCTGTTTTTATTAAGTAAAGTAAGCCAAACGAAATTAATATGATACCAACAAATGCAGTTGCAATTTTTGGTGGTTTTATTGTTTTTTTTCCATCTTTTATTGTGGGTAAAACTTGTTCTACTCCCCATTTTCCACCAAAAAGCCAATAGAAATGAATAAAACCTAATGAGATGAAAATCATAAATAAAATTATAGATAATATTGTTGTTGTCATACTTTTGCCAGTTGAAAAATTTGTTCATTCTGTTTTCTATTGACAGAGGAGGGTGTTAATTTCAATATTTGATTACGCAGACCAATTAATATTGGGTTTGAAAAATGAGCTATTTTTCCAAGAATCCAACTCGTTTTTACTACTTGATGCGCTTTTGGTAATCTTAATTTTTGATATTCCGAAAATGCTTTGGCAATCTCGTATTTATTTAAACATTCTGAAAGCACATAGGCATCTTCTATTGCCTGACAAGCACCTTGCCCCATATTTGGCGTTGTTGCGTGTGCAGAATCACCAATTAAGCATACATTTTTTTTGTGCCAAATATTGGTCGGTTTTAAATCCGAAATTTCAGCAATATTTATTTGTTTTTTTTTAGTTGAATTTATAATGTCTTTAATTATTGAATTGTAACCACTGAAATATTGATGTAAATTATTGATTGAAAATTCATTCTTATTTTTTTTGAATGATTTTAAGGCATACCAATACACTTTGTTTTCTGCAATTTGAACAAATCCAAAACGCTCTGATTTTCCCCAAGCCTCATTTAATTCATTTCTAAATTTTATAGGCAATTCGTATTCTGTAACTCCTCTCCAACATACTTGATTAGCATTTCGAATGTTATTTTCGGGAAATAATTCTCGTCTAACTACTGAGTTTAGTCCATCAGCTCCTAGAATAGTTGAGGATTGAATTTGTTTCCCAGTCTCAAAATTCAAGTTGTACCCATTTTCACTTTTAATTATTGAAGTGAGTTTATTATTGGTTTTAATTTCGGTTGATTTTAATTGATTAATCAATATCTGTTGTAATTTTCCCCTATGGATTGCAATATTTTTTGTGTTGTATTTTTGCTCAAAATAGGACAAGTCAATTTTTGAAAGTAGTTTTAGATTTGATTTGGTAATATTCATCGAAGAGATTGGGTTTCCATTTTCCTCAATTATTTTCCTTAAGCCTAATTTTTCATAAACTTGCATTGCATTATTGGCTAAAATTATTCCTGCACCAACTTCTTTTATCTGTTTGGTTTGTTCAAAAATTCTTGTTTTAATTCCCTTTTGTTCAAGTGCAATTGCAGTAGTTAATCCTCCTATTCCTGCTCCAATAATATCTATGTTCATAAATGTTTGTTTAATTAGTAATAATGGTTTTATTGTGTGTTTTAGAAATAAAATAGGAAATCTGTGAGTGCTTTTGTAAGTAGGTAAATAACAAGTAATGAATTATGCATGTTATTATTACCAGTTATTATATTAATTTAGCGATAAAAGTAAAGAAATTATAAATAAAATTAATCCTAAAAACCCACCATAAATTTGCATTTTACTAAAATATTTATATCCTGAGTATATAATTATTATTAACACAATTACATTTGTTATAGATATTAAAATTGAAGGGTGTGAGTTTTTTTCTAAATCCAATAATGATAGAATGTTATTTATTCCTAAAACTGTTAATAATACTCCAAACAATAAACTCATTCCTTTCCACAATTTCCATACTTGAGCATTTCTCTTTATGACTTTGATATTTTCAATAGAAGAGAACTTTTCTTTAGTTTCAAGAGATATAAGTTGCTTAAAATGAACTGTTAAATGCAGTATTCCTACTAAGATAAAAAGTGAGCTTGCACAGATATACAATATTCCTGATAATTCCATAATATAATTAGTTTTTTTTACAAAGGTATATCTATTAAAGCCTTAAATTCATTGACCTATGTCAAGAAATTTTTTTCTTATTCGACTCAAAGTTTCTGGTTTTACACCTAAATATTGTGCAATTAAATATTGTGGAATCTTTTGAGTTAATTCAGGATATTCATTTATAAACTTAGTATATTTTTTTTCTGCAGAGTCCAATAAAAATGAACGGTTTCTATTGTATGATTCTATAATTAATTGTTCGGCATACAACCTTCCAAATTTTTCGATTGAAGGAACTGTTGCATAAAACTTTTGTAAATCATTAAAACTTAAAACTAGGAGTTCACTTTTTTCAATAGCAACATAATTTCTTAAAGATGGTGTGTTAGATAAAAAACTGGGATAGTCACCTAACCAACTTTGACTTGTATAAAATTTTTCAGTTTTTTCATTGCCATTGTCAATATAAAAATGTCTTAGTAAACCACTATTAACAAAACCAAAAGATTGACTTATTCTACCTTCCAAAACCCAAGGCTCATTTTTATCTAATTGAACTAATTTAGCTTTATTTATGAAAAGGTTAAAGTCATTTTCAGAAATTGTAATAAATTTTTTAAGATGTTGTTTTAATTCTTGGTACATTCTAAATTGCTGCTAATGGCGTGGCTTGATGAAAGTAGAATTTGTTAGTTCCTTCACTCGCTAAACCTCTAAAAGTTTATTTTATGTTCAAATGTCTGTTTTAATATGTTAAGTCTATTTTTGCTAAGTCAATGTTAGTTGTAGTTGTCATAATTTGTTTCATAAGTCAAAATCAAGGATTGCAATTAGTGATACTCTCTGCCCACTGATTTGAGATGATGTAAAATCTAAAACTGGAAAACTGTAACCATATGTTAATTTAATTAGCCCAAAAAACTCAAGTCTATTTTAGGTAAAAGTCTAAGGTCAATTTGATTTTTTATTCACATAAGCACTTGCTCTTAATACCAACAGAAACCCTGAGATTTGATATCCAATTTTTGGTGCATAGATAAAATCTCTTTTGAAATTTATCTCTGTGCCAATTCTAGCTCCTCAAATAAGTACAATACCATGTGCTGTAATATTCCTAACATATATAAAATTAAAGCCACAAAATAATTGCTGTTGATAAGAAAGACCAAGTGAAAGTATAAATAGTCCTTCATTGTTTTTTCTATGAAATTGCCCTATAGATTTAAAGTGAATAAAAACGAAAGCTATTGTTAGTCATTTCATAATTACTATAGCATTCTGTTTATCTTCACAAATATATTTTTTACTATAAACAAACAAAAATTATTTTATATATCCAAATCATATGATGTTGTTTTATATGAAGCATTTTGTTGTTTGTGAGTAAACGAAGCCACCTAAGTAACTAACCATTATGACTAATATAGCTATCAAAAAAAACAGTTCTAACAAAAGGTTAGAACTGTTTTTAGCTTTTAAAAATTTAAAATCTTTGATTTTAAATTAGTCAATCAAATAAGTAATTCCTATAGAAAAAGTACGTCCTACTTTGTAAGAACTGTATGTATAATCTTGTCCTTTAAATTCTTGTACCATTTTATACTCTGGGTTTAATAGGTTTTTTGCACGGAAACTAAACCCTAATCCATTTTTCATTTTTTTGCTAAAAGCAAGATTCAAAGACGGACGAGCCACTTCAAATACATTGGGCTGCCCACCTTGTGTAACATACGCCAAACGTTTTCCAGAGATATTAAATGTTGTGCTAAGGTTAATTCCTTTTTCTTCAATATCATAATAAACAAACGCATTCAGAACATAAGGCGATTGCATAAACATACTGCGAGTAGATTTACGACTTGGGTCAGTGGCACGGATAAGCTCCAATTCTCTTGGGTCAATATCTACTTTTGAAGACATGATGCTAAAGTTTGAGCCAACACTAAAACGCTCTAAGGCTTTTGTGAAATTGAGTCTTTTACGAATTTCAAATTCTAATCCCATAACCTTTGCAGCACCGACATTACGAAACTGAACTTCTCCATTTGCAGCTTGTGGATTGAATGCTCTTTCAATAGGGTTTTGGAAATGCTTATAAAAAGCACTTACCGAAATAAGTTCTCCCAGAGCTAGATAAGACTCAAAACGCACATCAATATTATCAATAAGAGTACGCTTTAAATTTGGATTACCAATCAAGATAAAATCTCCAACAAAATCAAAACTAGGGAAAGGAGCAAGCTCTCTAAAAGTAGGGCGAGCTAGTGTTCTGCCATAGGAAGCACGAAGATTTATTTTGTCATTTAATTCATAGATAAGATTCAATGCAGGCAAAACGTCATTTGTTTTTATGTTTCCAATTTCGACATTAGGATTATCACTTTTTGTTATAATATTTGTTGCTTCGTAGCGAAATCCCATTACAGAACGCAATTTTTCGGTAATTCTTAGGTCAGTCATAGCATACGCCGAAATTACTTCTTGTTGTCCTATGTAGCTATTTGTAAGTTGGGTAACATCTACGATAATCATTCCACGCTCTCCACTTTCAAGAAAACCAACATCATTCAAAAAGTCATCTGGATTTCCAGTTCTTTCAAAATCTTTCAATACATTAAACCCTGTCAGACGACCATAATCATAACGTTGCTCATTAAAATCTCTTTCTTTAAATAAATATCCACCACCTAATTTTATTTTGTTATCGCCAGCTTTTGTGGTAAAAGGAATAGTAACATCGATTTTGTTGTCCCAGTTTGTTTCTATCATATCACGATAATAACGAGAAGGCGCAGGATAGGCAGCAATATTGATATTATAAGCTCTTTCTTCTCCATTTTGAATATAATCTCTTGAAAAATAACGCAAATCTGGCTCGTCTTGACTAGACTGGGCAAGTGAAGAAAGCCATTCAATTTCTACATTTCTGTTTCCTAAGGTATGTTTTCCTTTGAGCTGTGCCGAACCAATAGAACGTTCCAAATACTGTAAAACATTGGTTTGATAAATATTATTTTCTCCAAAAACTTCTTCACTCCAACGTCCTTCTCTAAAATCTGCCGCTTTATCAGAACTTCTATTGTACATCAAATTAAGAGCAATTTTGCTTGTTGGAGCTAATTTGTAAGCCATATTAAGATTTGCACCAGCCAAAACAGTTTCAGTTCCTTTTTCAGTTCGTAAGTCAAAAGCAGGATTTAATTCTTCACTATCAACACTAGGCAGGTTGTAACGCCCTGTAACTCCGTCATCAAAATAATTAAAATTTCTTTGGTAAGATAATGAACTCACAAAGCCAAAAGGACGACCCAAAACATCAATTTGATTACCAACAGCAACCGAATGAAATTGATTCATGATAGATGATTTTTCTTCAAATCCAAATCCTGTTTTGAATGATTTTGATTCTTCTGCAAGTTGGTTATTATCAACCGATAAACCATCTTTTACGCTTGAAGGAATTTGACGAGTTCCGTCATCAAAACCTAAAAAGTCTGTTTTTCCACCTTCATAACTCAAAAAGTTTTTATTAAAACTAGCTTGGTCATTAAAACCAAAAGAAGAGTTCCATTGAAAAGTAAATCTATCTGGAAAATCTTTAGTAACAAGGTTTACATTTCCACCAGCAAACTCTCCTGAAAGGTCAGGAGAAAATGTTTTTGAAACAACAATATTATCAATCAAATTGCTAGGAAATAAATCCATCTGAACAGAGTTTCTATTTGGGTCAAGACTTGGAAGGTTTGCTCCATTTAAAGTTGTTTTGCTATAACGGTCGCCTAATCCACGAACATACACGTATTTTCCACCCTCAACCGAAACACCTGTAACTCTTGTGATAGCTGCTGCTGCATCTTTATCTCCTGAGCGAGAAATTTGCTCGGCTGCCAAACCATCTTGTACAACGCCTGATTTTTTTTGTGCGACCAAAACTGCTTTTGTAGAGGTTGTTTCTGCTTTTGCTTGGATAATTACGGCATTCAAAAGCTCTGCATCTTCTCCTAAACTAGCATCAATTATGGTTACTTGACCAGCTTTTACTTCTACTCCTGTTATGGTTTTGGGCTGATAAGAAACAAAAGAAACTTGTAAATCATATATTCCAGCTTCTGTTGAAATAGAGTATTTTCCGTCAAGGTCGGCTGCTGCACCTGTTGTAGTTCCTACAATTACGACGGTAGCTCCGATGAGTTCTTCTCCATTGGTTGCATCTCTGATTGTTCCTCTGATTGTTCCTTTTGTAGATTGTGCAGAAGCAAAAGAGAAAGTAGCAAATACAAGAAAAAGACTTGTTAATAAAGTGAATAGATTGAGTTTCATTGCTTATTATTATTAGAATAATTACGAATTACGAATTAAAAATTACGATTATAATTTGTTGTATTATTAGAAAGTCAAGAAGCTAAAGGTAATCGTATTTGTAGCTAAATGCTTGCCTTTTACTGTGCTTCAATACATAATTCAAATGAAAAGTAGTTGCTGATAATAGCAACTACTTTTCGGATTGAAATTTGATTTTTAGTTTTGAATAAAGCCTTCAGAAGCTGTCCAACCTACATACCACGGCGTAGAACCAACTGCAAATGCACCTCTGTACGAAGTATTTGTAAAGAAAGAATTAGAAGGCGAAGAAGTAGCACCACCATTTTCAGTAGGTATAAGATTGCTACGAGTAATGCCCAACGAACCTATATTATTTCCATTTTGAGTAAAATAAGTAGCCAATGAAGTAGTGGCAGTTTCTAATTCTTGTGTTTGTGGTTCTTTTCCTTCTATGGTTGCGATAGTAAATAGTTTTGAAATATCATTTGATGCGACATTTACAAATGTATTGTTCATCAATTTTAAATCTCCAGCTTCAAAACGTTTGTAACTACTTTCTCCACTTGCCAAAAATTCAATATCAATTCCTTTTGCATAATTTACAAAAATGCTATTGTGGTACTGTCCACCTGCATTATCACGAAAAGTAATGGCACGATTAGAAGAATTTCCGATTGAAGTAATATTGTAAAATTGAGCAAGAGCATAAGGAGTGCCGTCTTCTGGGTCTGTTCCTCCATCGTGTTCGCCACCACGGTCGCCATCGTCTGTGCGTTGGTAGATAAGCCCAAATTGTACGTTTCCACGAAACCCTTCATCATAATCAAAGGCATCATCTCCACAAGCCGTAGCAATAAGGTATTTTGCATTTAGAGTTCCACCAAACCACTCAAAAGCATCGTCTTGATTTGCATATACTTCAATGTGTTCTACTGTTGTTCCAGAACCTACGCCACCAAAAGTAACACCATTGATTTCGTTTCCAGAACCAATATTAGAACCTCCATGACGAATTGAAATATAACGATATACACCAGAGTTATCGTTGTCGTTTGTTCCACCATAAAGCCCACGAGTTTCGATAGTTGATATTCCTTCAATGGCAGACTCTCCTGGTGTTGAGTTGAGAGTTGCTTTCCCCAAAATTATAATTCCACCCCAAAGACCATTTTCATCTATGGTTGTGTTTCCGTTTAGGTTGTCTTTTTCTGCTGTAAAAATGATAGGCTCATTTGCTGTTCCTTCAGCAATTATTTTTCCACCACGAGCTACAACAAGTGCTGATGCGTTTTCGCCTTGTCCTTGTTTTCCTTTGATGATTGTTCCTGCTTCAATGGTTAGTGTTTGCCCTTCATTTACAAAAATAAATCCGTCTAATACCCATATTTTGTCTTTTGTCCAAGTATAAGAAGTTTGACCATCTTCAGCAATTCCTTTTGAAGAAGGTTGAACCAAAAACCCTACTTTACCTGTTGCTGCGTCTGTATGATTTAGATAAATAGAATTAGAAGGTGTTGTTATTTCATTGTCTTCTATTTCGTCCATACAACTTGTAAAAAATAAAATTGCTACTGTAAAAAAAGCTAATTGAAAGAAATTTTGTAATTTCATTTTGGTTTTTAATGTTAATCTTATTGAATTGATTTAGTAACGATTTGAAACAAATTCTAAATTTATTTTAGAGGATTTGTTTGGGTTATATTTTGTTCTTTTGCTTAAACTTGATGCAAAAGAACAACCTTATCTTTACTAACAAATTGCTTCAATATTAACATTGAGTTACTTAACAAACAGTTCACATTGAGTTTACAAGGAGGTTTTGTAGAGGAAACAGTAGGGAAATATAGAGCCGTCATTCCCCACCCTAAAAATGAATTTTTTGGATATTTATAAATTGCCCTAAAAATTATTAAATCTAAATATTCAAATACAACATCACTTGATAAATCAAGTGGCTATGTAGTAATTTGATTTATCAAATTTGTAGTTTGAATCATTTTTGGTGTACTGCTAATTACATTATTTTTTTATTCTCAAAAGTGCAATTAGCTGTAAGAATTTTTAATTTAAATACCGTTTTTTTTGAATTTAGGGTAAGGAATGACGAATAAAGTAAAAAAGCATCTTTTTTTATGTAGAATAATATAATAATTCTTCGTCTTTTACTTTTATTTTATTTTTTAATGTTAAGCCAATTTTTGTCAGAATTTTTTGAGAGCCTATATTATCTTCTGTTGTTATTCCTACAATAGTTTTTAGTTTTAGTTTGTTTTTTCCATACTCAAAAACAGCTTTAGCAGCTTCACTAACATATCCATTTCCTTCATTTTGTGGTAAGATAGCATATCCAATATCTGGAAAGTCTAAATAATCACGTTGAAAAAAACCTATCGCTCCAATAAATTGCTGATTAGATTTTATGCTTAGTTTGTAGAATCCAAAACCATTTTTTTCATAACTATTTATTAAAGATTCTTGTATATAATTGCTGGCATCTTCTAATGATTTGATGTTTTTATCTCCAATAAATTCTAAATAATTTGGACTGTTCAATAATTCAAAGAAGAAAGTAGTATCATTCAAACTTGCTTTTTCTATAATTAATCTTTCTGTTTCTAGGAGTATCATATTTTTTAAAATTGATGTTTTGTGTTGATTTTTTGCAAAAATAAAATGCAAAATATGCTATTTGGTAATTTCATCAAAATTATTATTGGTTTAGCCTAAAGGTTACACTTTTTTTAGTGAAAAAAGATAATATTTTGTTATTTAGGACACTGATATAATATAATTTTTTCATTTTGAGGATTACCTCAAAACATATTCAATTATAATTATCTATTCCCTTACACAATAGGACAACTATACCAAATTCTTCATGCTTCATTTTTGAGCTTTAAATAAAGGTTTATTTTTTTGTAAAATAATTTAACTTTTTTAACACAAAGTCTATTTTCTTAATCAATACTCAATTATTTTTTGGTAGAGTTGCTCTATAATATGACAACAATTGTTATATAATCCAAATTTTTTATATCAAATACTGTTATGCCCATTTCTATTACCCCTAAAAAAATGAATCTATATATTCGTGTTTTGCAGTCAAAGTATTACCCTAAAATAGCAAAAGAGTGTCATGATAAACATTCTGCATTATTAAAAAAGTTTGACTCAACTGAAAGTATTGATTTTGCTAAACCAAATTGGTGGGAAAACTCATGTTCTTACTTATTTATTGTAGAAGACATAGATACAGGGGAGGTAGTTGCAAGTATGAGATTAAATAAAGTTAATAAAACTCACCCTATTCCAGATCTTCCTTCCATTTTTCATACATACATATATGGGGAGCTTTGTTGTTTGTGGGTAGATGAAAAATTTAGTGATAGACAGTTAGTTACACATTTATTTCGTAATGCTATAGCGTTTGCTTCTAAACTTGATATAAAGGATCTATTAGCTATGCCTCCAAAACACAAAAATTGTTTCCTTGAGAGTTTTAAGGGTAGTATAATGGATAATATTGGTAAATTTAATTATCTAAATGAAGGTAGTATATCAACAGATTTAGAAACAGAGAATATATCAGCTTTACTAGAAACAGAGAAAAGAGTTATTCTGTCGCTTAGAAAGAATGCTATCCTAAAAAGAGATGAGAAAGTGGGAAAACGAGAAATTAAGATAGAATATGATATTATTCCTAAAAAAATGAATTTAGGCATTCGTGTTTTGCAGTCAAAGTATTACCCTAAAATAGCAAAAGAGTGTCATGATAAACACGCTAAATTATTAGAAGAGTTTGGTTCAACTGAAAGTATTGATTTTGCTAAACTAAATTGGTGGGAAAATCCTTCTTCTTATCTATTTATTGTGGAAGATATGAATACAGAAATTAATAAAGAAACAGGTTGCAGACAAGTTGGAGCTAGTATGAGGTTAGATGCAATAGATGAATCTCTTGATATTAATATTGATTCCACTATTACTATTGAAGGTAAATCTAAAGAATTTCCTTTTATTCATAAATATAATTATGTATTTGGATTGCTTAGTAGCTTATGGATAGATAAAATGTTTAGCGAGAGACATTTAGTTACACATTTGTTTCATAATATTATAGCTTTTTCTTCTGAACTTGGAATAAAACATATAGTGACTATGCCTCCAGAACATACAAGGTGTTTTCTTAATAGCTTAGGTTCTAATCCAATTGATGATATTGGTACATATAATTACCTAAGACAAAGTTGTATATCCACAGATTTGGAAAAAGGTGTACTCGGTTTACCAAAGCCATTCACAGACGAGAGAGATATTATTCTGTTACTTATAAAAAATTCTATCCTAGAAGTAGATACTAAAGTAGGAGAAAAAGAAACCAATTTTAGGTATGATATAATAATTATTCCCGAAAAGAAGAATATACGTATTCGTGTGCTTCATGCAATAGATTATCCTGAAGTAGCAAAAAAGTTTCAAGCAAAACACACAAAAATATTAGAAGAGTTTGGAGTAAAAGGAATAAGCTCAACTAAAAATAAATGGTGGGAATATGAAGGTTCTTATATGTTTGTTGCAGAAGATATGGATACAGGAGAAATAGGGGCTGGAATGAGATTAGATACAATAGACTCTACACATGATATTCCTATGGAAGAAGCTATTAAAAGGTTTAATTCAGAATTTGCCAAAATTGTCCATAAATATGATAATATCTTAGCAGAAGCCTGTGGTTGGTGGGTTTCAAAAAAATTTAGTGAAAGAAAATTACCTGCTCACTTAATGAGAACTGCCATAGCAGTATCTAGTAAACTAAGATTAAATATCTTACTAGGTTTTCCAAATCAGCACACTGTAAGAATAACAGAAAAATTTGGTTTTACTCCTATTGATTATAT
>CAKZOK010000156.1 GCA_937136415.1 uncultured Cytophagales bacterium
TTTGCTATTCTAAAACGCTTTAAAAAAATCATACTTTGTGTAACACCACCAAAATATAATATCAAAATCATTCAGATTTAGAGAATATAACAAATGAAAAGTTGGCTTTATGATGCCTCTTTGTGGGGATATTGGCAGGGCATTCGAATGGCTGCCCCCTTCAATGAAAAGGCAAATTTGTTTAGAGAAGGAAGACGAAACTGGAAGGCAGGTTTCCAACAATTATTAAAAAAAAATAAAGAGCCTTTGGCGTGGTTTCATTGTGCTTCTTTGGGCGAATTCGAACAAGGAAGACCACTCATAGAAGCCTTCAAAAAAGAATATCCTAATTACAAAGTCCTTCTAACTTTCTTTTCTCCTAGTGGTTACGAAATTCGTAAAAACTACAAAGAGGCTGATATAGTTATGTATTTGCCCTTAGATACACAAAAAAATGCTGAGTTTTTTGTCAAAATAGCAAAGCCCAAAATTGTCTTTTTTATAAAATATGAATTTTGGCATCATTTCATCGAAGAAGTTTGGAAGCGTGATATTCCTCTTTTTTCTGTTGCTTCAATTTTTAGAGAAAAACAACATTTTTTCAAAAAAAATAATCTCAAAAATAAAGATAAAGAAGATTTTTCTATCAAAATGTTAGAGCGTTTTACTCATTTTTTTGTTCAAAATGAATCGTCAAAAAAATTATTAGAAAGCATAAATATCAAAAAAGTAAGCATTACAGGAGATACTCGTTTTGATAGGGTTGCAAATATTGTTGCTCAGAGAAAAGAACTGCCTATTTTAGAATATTTTATTGGTCAAAAAAAGCTTTTAGTTGTGGGAAGTTCGTGGCAAGAAGATATTGAAATTATTGCTCCTGCCTTCAAAAAAATAATTCAAAACAATATAGATTATGGCATAAAACTGACCATTGCCTCCCACCAAATTGGAGAAAATGACCTTCAAAAGATAGAAAAAGCATTTGATTTTCTGACTGTCAAACGCTATTCAAAAGTAAACTTAAAAAACAAGCAAAATATACAGGATTTGCAAAAAATAGATTTGTTGCTCATTGATAATATTGGACTTTTGTCATCTATTTATAGCTATGGCGATGTAGCCTATATTGGTGGTGCGTTTGGAAAAGGATTGCACAATATTTTGGAAGCAGCGACTTTTGGAATGCCTATTATTTTTGGAAATAAAAACTATCACAAATTTCAAGAAGCCATTGATTTACTAGAAAAAAAAGGAGCTTTTAGTGTTTCAAACCAAAATGAACTAGAAGAAATATTAAAAATGGTATTTGTAGATAAAAATCGTAGAGAAAAAATCAATGAAATCACAAGAAAATATGTAATTCAGAATACAGGCGCAACAACTCAAATTATGGATTTTTGTAAAAAGATTCTGTAACTTGTTTGGTTATATGACTGGTTTGCTCGGCTAATTTTTTATTTTTATTTCCCAATTTCTAAACTCCCAATTTTATGTTAAAGTTTTTCATTATTTCAATTCTTATTCTTTATGTTTTGTATGCTTTTTCTGGCAAAATAATGAAGTTTTTAGCCAAAATTTTGTTACGAAAAGTACAAAAACAAGCTCAAAAACAATATGAAACTCAAAATGATATTCGTCCAGAAGGAGAAATTCGTGTGGATATGCCTCCCTCAAAAAGTATTGATTCTAATCAAGAAAAAAAATATAATTTTGATAATATAGGCGAATATGTAAAATTTGAAGAAATAAAATCAGTAAATAATAATTAAAAAATATATTTCCCTCCCACCAAAAAAGTAATTCCATTATTTGGATAATAAACAAAACGTTCGTAAGACTCTCCAAGCAAATTATATCCATTTATAAACATCGAAATTTGGTCAGTAAATTTGTAGGTCATCAAAACACTAAGTTTATTGATTGCTTTCAAATTATATCTTGTTTGAGAAATAGGGTTTTGGGTTTTGATGCCAAAAAGTTGTTGAAAGGTAAGCTCTGTTTTGAGCTTTTCTACAAATGTATATCCCACCGACAAACGTGTTTGAAAATCTGGACGATGATGAGCAATTTCTAAACCTGTAAGAGAATAATCAAAATAATTGATAGACAAACGAGCTTTAAAATTATTTTTTTGATATGATGAAGAAGCTCCCAAACGCAAAATATTAACCTTATCATAGACCAAACCAAACTGCGAAGAATCTGTAAGCGAAGGAACAAAAAATGGCATATTTTCATAAACGGCAAAGCCAATTTGTGCGCCTGCTTTCAAATTTTTATTAATTTTTGCTTGAAAAATTAAAGTAGCATCTATCTGTGAAAATGTATGACTAAGTGGCTGCAGAGAAGCTAAAAAGGGATTTTGAACAGTCAGTGTCCTCAAAAATTGTGGCTTTACTCCTCCTTTTATTTCTCCTAAAATCCAAAGTTTGTCCCTAGAAAGTTGATATGAAAAATCAATCATAGGATATAAAAAAAGATTGCTTTTTGTTGTATTTTGCAAAAGAGAATCCGAACTATAAGCTATTCCAGCACCAATATTGAGGGTTAGATTTTCGATAGAAAAATTATATGAAGGTTCGATATTTATCAAACTTCTATTTTTTGTTTCATTTATAAAATTATTATTCTGTTGGGTCTGATGAAATTCGGTATTGATTTTTACCTTTGATTTTTCAGAAACAGAATAATAAATTTCGCCCAAAAGAGGAATTTGCCATTCATTTATATCATTTTTTGCATCAAAATAATTGAAACCTAAAGAAATTTTGTATCCTAATTTGTCGTTGTTGCTATCTCCAAATTCATCTTTTTGAGGACGAGAATTTATATCAATTTTGGTTTCTATTCTTTGGTATGTCTGTTGAATATCTTTTTTATTTGGGGTTTCTATATTCTGATTATATCCAAAATAATGAACCCTTTCTAAGTTGTAATTGATTGAAGATGCAAAGGTTACTTTTTCTTTTGTATGCTCTGAAAAAAGCAACACATTTGTATTTCCATAGCCCGAATTTGTGCCATCAACTACACCTTTCATCGAAGAAAAATGATGAGCAAAAATGCCATATCTATTTTTTTTATTCAAGTCTGTACTATAAAAACCTTCAAAATAGGGTGTTATATAATTTCCAAAACCTGCTTTTATATAATTCCCTAAAACTTTTTTTGGAATGGTAGGCGCAAGTTGGTTCGGAATTTCTTTAAATGTAAGCCTATTAAAAGTAATAATTTCATTAAAATCAATTTCAGTTTCTTGTGAAATTTTTAGAGGTTGAAGTGGTTTGCTTTGGGCATCTGTTTTGATAGGAGGTTTGGATATTAATTCGAATTTGTTGGTCTTATTAACATCAAGATTTTCTTGTTCCAATTCTGCTTGCCCTTGAGCAAATATTTTTCCATAATCAAATAAAAAAATACTTATAGAATGAATAATAAAATAACCAACAAGTGCTTTTGTAATCGTTTTTTTCATTAGAATTTATTTTTATTAATTCAATAATAGAGCTAGTTTTTTTGCTTTCTGTTGTGTTTCTTTTTGGTCTGCAAACTGTTTTCTCAAATCTTGCAAAACTGATTTTGCATTTTCATCTTCACCTATCGTGTGCATCAATTTTGCCAACTCCAAAAGTGCTTCGGAAGCATATTGTGGGTTTGCTTGCCTGTCATTTCCTAACTTTGAAAAACCTTCTATGGCTGCATCTATTTGCTGTTGAGCTGCCAAAATTTTATTTTTGTATAGGCGAATAAAATCATTATTTGAATATGTTTTTCTTTTTTTAATGAGAGATAAATAATCATTTGCTGTAAGATAATCTTTTTGCATATAATAAGTTTGGGTTAGTTTTTCCCACGCCAAGACACGCAAGGCATTATTGGGAGCTATTTTTGCCAAATTTTTGTAATGAATAACAGCACTATTATAATTTTGCCTATCAAATTCTATATTGCCCATGTCTGAGATTGCACCTGTTTGCATTTTTCCTCCTACTCGTTGCAAATTATTTATTGCTTGATTATTATCACCATAAGATTGATAGCTTTTTCCTAAATAATAATAAACAGGGTCGTAATAAGGCGTTTTGACAATTTCATTCTTATTAATTATATTTCTAAAGATAACTATTGCATCTGTAAATTTATTTTTTTCATAAAGTTGAAACCCCTTTTCAAACTCTTTTTGAATAGTATTATTTGATAATGTAGCTAAATTAGAACTCGGATTAGAACTCGAATTATGAGCTGCATACGTGGAGCGCAGCTCTTCCAAATTAGTTACCTTAACATCAAAATCGGCATAATTTTCTAAGGTATTTAATGCCATTTTTGCTTTTTCTGAATTTGGGTAATTTGTAATTAGAGCCGAATAATCATTAATTGCATTTTTGTTATTTCCTAATCCACTCCACGCATTTCCACGACTATACAATGCCTCTGCTAGTTTTTCACTTTGAGGATAACGCTTAATAAAGTCATTGAGCAGGCTTATGACCTCTTTACGATTGCCTTGAGTTTCATAAATTTTTGCCTTCATAATTTGTGAATATTGAGCATACAAAGAATTAGGCATTTGCATTACTTTGTCAAATTGATGTATTGCCTTTGAATACTTATTATTAACAAAATAGATTTGTCCTAAGGAAAAGTGAATATATTCTGTTTCCGAATTTCCCAGACCTAAGGCTTTGGTAAAATTAATTTCGGCTTCTTTATAATGTTGATTAGCTGCGTAAATAGTAGCAACACGAGTAAGCGCATCGACAGCTTTTTCTTTTACGATTCCTTTTGGTGTGGCAAGATATTCTTCCAATAATATCAGTGCATTTTGTTTGGCTACACTGCTATAACTTGCTTTATTAAAATTAATAACTCCCATTCCGTATTTTGCATCAGCATAAAAAAGGCTTGAAGAAGGTATTTTTTTATAAAAATTTTCTGCTTCTGTTACTTTTTCAGTATGCAAAAAGGCTTCGGCTGTATAAAAATTAAAAAAATGTTGGACAGAATCATTAAATAATTTATCATTTTTAAACTGATTTATTGCCTCATTTATTTCATTACTCATCTCATTGTATAAAGATTGATTGTAGAGTTCTTTGATTGAAATAAGAGTCAAATCCAAATACATTTTTTTGATTTTATTATCACTCTGACTGATATTATTCTTTATTTTTCTAGTTTTTAAATAATTCATTGCCATTTTTGCATTCTGATTGGTAGCTAAAGCGTTGGCAGTAAACAAAATTATTTCTGGTAAATAAGTACTTTGAGAAAACGTTTTTTCGAATTTTTTACTTTCACGAATTAAAAAATTATACTCTTTGGACAAATACAAGTTTTTGAGTTTAGAATAATATATTTTTTCGGCATCTGAAGGATTATGAGCAGCTAGTTGGTCATAGGTAGAAGCAGCTTTTTTATATTTGTTTTGTCTTTCATAAATACTTGCCTGCATAAACAAAACTGACGAATAAAATTTTCCATCTGCAAGAGAGGCATTTGGATAATCTAAAAATTCGTCATACTTTTTGATTTCATAAAGAGTATTCAAATATTGATATGCCACCGAATCGGAAAGTTGATTGCTGTTTTGTTTGTAATGACCAAACCACTGATAAGCCAAAGCATAATTTTTGTTGAGATAAGCGCATTGAGCAGCATAATAAAAAAGCTCAATATCATGTTTTTGGTTTGCAATGGAAGAAAGAAAATTGCTCAAGTTCTGGCATTCTTTTAAAGCATAATATGATTTTGCAATCAATTTGTTTGCACTTTCTTTATGTTTTGCATCTAATTTGGCTTGATTCAGATAATTAATGGCTTGCTCAAAATTTTCTAATTCAAAATTAATAAAACCAATATAATAGCTTGCTTGAGCATAATACGCATTGTTTTTAGACTGTAAAGATAAAAAAGTACGTAATGCTTCTTTATGTCTTTTGATTTTGAAATAAGAATATCCCAAACGAAAATTAATCTCTAACTCATCTTTTGTGGCTGGACGAGAGCTTTCTAAAGGAACAAAATAGTGTGCTGCTTTACGGTAGTTTTCTTCTTCATAAAAATAATTTGCGAGAGCAATTTTGAGTGCGTTGGCATAAAATGTTTGTTCATATTGAAAAATGAACTCACTACTATTGGTTTCTGCGTTAGTTTTTTTGAGATATAGCTCACAGAGTCGAACATAATAAAGAGCTTCTAATTTTTTATTAGATACATCTTGATTTGGAATAGTATTATTAGAAGAAGACAAATAAAAAGAAAATGCTTTTTGAGCTGCTTCATAGTGTTGTTGCTCAAAAAGAGTTAGTGCATTTTGGAAGGTGTTATCTAATGGATTCGGATTTAGAAGTGTATGGTATTGACAAAAAGCATACGAAGATGATACAAAGAACACTAAAAAAAGATACACACACATTCCTGCTACATTATTAAGTAGATTTCGGAAAGGCATATTTTATTATTATGTAAAGATATAAACAGGAATTTTTTAAGGACATCTCAATATAAGACATCCTTATTATGATGCAAATTCGTTTATTTTATCAGTCTTTACAAATTTTGATTTTTTGCTTGATGTAGATAATCTGTTGATTAGAAGACCTTTTTTATTCTTATTATTTGTTTTTTGAAAAAAATTACATATAGGTTGTTTTTCTTATTAAAATAGTATTAATGATAAAAACTAATTAAATAAAATTAATTAAGTGTATTAATTTATTTTTTTAAGACAAAAAATCTATCCATTCTTTATATAACTTTTGAACAGGCAAACCCATTACATTAAAATAACTTCCATTTATTTTTTCTACTGCTATCATTCCGAGCCACTCTTGCGCCCCATACGAGCCTGCTTTGTCAAAAGGTTTGTAATTTTGAATATAATAATCAATTTCATTTTGATTTAATTCTTTAAAAAACACTTCTGTTTGGTCAGAAAAAAGATGTAATTTTGATTGTGTAGAAATACAAACTCCTGTAATAACTAAGTGTTTTTTTCCTGAAAGCAGCATCAACATTTCTCTAGCTTCATCGGTATTTTGAGGTTTATTGAGTATTTTATTTTCGATGATAACAATGGTGTCAGAGGTAATCAAAATTTCATTTTCTTTTAACTCTTTTTGTTGTGCCAATGCTTTTCGTTCGGCTAGTTTTTGAGCCACTTGTTTTGTTTGCCAAATTGGTAAAATATCCTCATTTACCTCCTTAACACGCTGCTCAAATACTATATCCATAGAAGATAAAAGCTGTTTACGACGAGGCGACCCAGAACCCAAAATGACTTTTTTTTGCTGTAAAAGATGGTTTAGAAGCATAATTTTTAATGTAGAATATTTGATGTTGATATAATTATTTTTTATAAGAAAGGCTTCTTATTCAAGTTCAAAATTAATCAAATTTTGTATATGGAATATTTATTTTTTTGCATCTTACAACTAAAATTAAATTGGTAATTTTGTAAAATAAATAATTCCAATTTAACATCTTTTGCAACATTTTCTTGTTTTTTCACGAATAGAGAACAATTCAAATACCAAAAATAAACACTTACTTACTGTGAAAAAAAATTACTTTCTTCTCTTTCTTTTCTTCTTTTTTGTTAGCTTTCTTTCTGCTCAAAATACAGAAAGTACACAAAATTCTTATTTGCCTACTAGCTCAACGACAAGTGATTATGCTCTTATTTATAAAATAAAAGACAGCAAAAAACTCTTTCAAACAACAGAGGTTTTAGAGCTTTTAAAACAAAACAAAACTGCTTCAAATAGCTTTATGACACTTGTCGATTCAGTCAAAATACCTTTTGGGTATTATCGTTCCGATTTTCCTAAAAATCTGGATTATGGCTATTATCTGACTGTTTGGGCAAATGAAGGTGTCTTGAAAACCGAACTAGAAACTGTTGCTCCTCTAAATATTGTCTTACAAAGCAATGCAAAAAAAGCGTGGCTGATTGTCTATGATTCATTGGGACATGAACTCCCAAATTTGGAAATAAAATTTAATACTAAATTACTTTCTTATGACCAAAAATTAAAAAAATATGACCTTCCCAAACGCAAAGAAACAGCAAATGTAGAAATTAATTATGCAGGGCAGACGTGGTATTTGTTTGCCAACAAAAAAAGTTTTAATGACAATTACAAACCTTCTATTCTCAAAAAGATGGTGTATCGTTTTCCTATAAAATATTTTTGGATTGTGCCATATAACGAAACCAAAAAAGTGGTAAAAAAGATTCAGTATGGCGACCCAGAAGATTTGGGAATTATTCGTTTTTTTGTCAGGATTTTTACCAAAAATGAAGAGGAAAATACAGGTCGTATTCGTTTTGATGGACAGCACAAATATGGAAATGGTTATTTTGTAACTGATAAATTAAAATACCGTCCGTTGGACACTCTTCGTTTCAAAACCTATTTAGTAAATAAAAAAGGAAAACCTATTTCTAACAATGAAATTGATATTTTTATTACAAAAGATGGAAAAGATTATATAAAATTACATTCGATAGAAACATACCGAAAAGGAGGTTTTGAAAGTCAATTTGTTTTGACAGATTCTCTAAAGCTAAAATTAGATAATTTTGTAGGAATAGTTTTAAAAGATAAAGATGGAAAAGTTATTATTGCTCAAGGTATTGATTATCAAGATTATAGTTTACCAACTATAAAAAGTTTTGCTATAAAAACAACAGAAACAAAGCATTATAAAAATACACCTTTTGCGCTTCGTCTTACAGCAAAAGACTTTAATAATCTTACTGTTTTAGATGGAAAAGTTGAGATAGAAATAGATATAAATTCTATTCAAACTACCTACAAACCTTCAATTAATACAACTTATTCCACTTGGAAACACAAACAAAAATTAGAATCTTTTGGAGAAACTATTATTTATATTCCTGATTCTATTTTTCCTGCTGCTGATTTGACTTATAAAATAAAAGCTGTTTTGCTTAATTCAAATAATGAAAGAAGAGAAAAAACACTTTCTATTAATTACCATCATTTTACCAAAAAACCTTCTTTAGAGGCTCGTATTGAAGATGGTTTTGTTTATGCAATTTATAAAGAAGGCAAAGACACTATTCCCAAACAAGGTTTTTTACAACGAAGAGTTGATGGTTTTTCAGGTTCTCAAGCTGCAAAAATAGATACTATAACATTTCCATTTAAAGAAAAAATAAATGCAGTTTATAAGCACTTTGAGTTTTGGGCAAATACAGATGAATATGAAAAAAATAGCTCTGTTAAAAATAAAATTAGTACTTCGGCTGATGTAGAAATTGAGGGTTATTTTTTGCACGATTCATTGATTATTACGCTTCAAAATCCATTAAAATCTGTCATTCGTTATAGCCTTTTTTGTAAAAATAATTTGATAAAAAAAGAGGCTGACTCTTCTTCTTTTATTCGAATTGCAGTCAAAGACAAGTACAAAAAAGTATATGTTCTTCAAACTTCTTACACTTTTGCAGGAGATGTAAACGAAAGACAAAGAGCTTTTTTGCGCAATAGAGAGCAGCTTTTTGTTTCTCTTGATGCGCCTTTGCTTACTTCGCCTTCTTTCAAAGAAAAAATAAATGTAACAGTTACCGATTACAAAAAACGACCTGTCAAGAATGCTGACCTTACTGTTTTGGCTACCAATTCGCAGTTTGAAGATTATGCTAAAATACAATTTCCTTCTTCTCAAAAAAGCCGTTTCCGATTTAAGAAAAAGAAAAAAATATCGGAAATTTATTTTAAAAATAAAGGTTCACAAAATGAAAATTTAGTTTATAATTCTTACTGGAAAAATCGCCTTGGGCTAGATTCTGTTGCTTATTATAATTTCATTTATCCTCAAAAAAATGGTTTTCGGTTTTCTATTCCTTATCAAAACATAAAGGATACATTAAAAAGCAAACTAGAAAATGTCAATGTTACAAAAGAAAAAATTAAAGAAATAACAGAAAAATTTGAAAAAAATCATAACCCAAATACAGGCGCACTTTTCCCTTTTCTTTTTTATAAATCTAAATATGAAAATATTGAATGGATAAAAATAGATGATAGTTTGGCATATTTTGTCCACGCCAAAACAAATAAAGACCACCTAATCGAACTATCAAAAGGAATCCATAAATTAGAAATTCGTCTGATGTACCAAACTATTTTTATTGATAGTATTTCTGTGGAAATGGGAAAAGAAACTATTTTATCTTTCGATTTGGAAAATTTGCCCACTTATATACACACAAAAAAGGCAAGTCATTATCTTTCAAAAAAAGAAAAAATGATGTTAGGTTCACATACTTTTTTAGGCATTACCTATGGAGTTAGCAATTTGAATACTAGCCTCAAAATCCAACAAGGTAACAGTGAGATTATAACTTTATACCCCGAATTTAAAAAAGATAAAGAAACACAAAATTACTATTATGAATGGGAGTATCCTCTTCTGCACAAGGGAGAGTTCAAAATTTTGAGAGAGCATTCTGAAAAATGGGATACTTTATATTTTGAGCCTTTTGTTGTTTGTAGTTTTGATAAAGGAAAGTATTATAAAAATGACAGCACTTTTGATGAAATTTCTTACCACAAAGAAGGAGCTATTATTCAAGGCGATACACTTTCAAAGAAGTCATTTATTAGTTTTCAATCTATTCATGGATTAAATAAAATAGAAGGGTTGTTAAAAATTAATCCTTTATTTCCTTTTATTAATTATTCAAAATACAGAACCTACAAATTCAAACCTACTCTATATACTTGGGCTACGCCACAAATTGAAATAGTTTCTAAAGATTGGAGCAAACTTACTTTCACAAATATAGATTCTTTGAGTAAAAATTTTGAAAAACAATACTTTTTTAGAAATAGAATCCCATTTAAAGGCAAATTACCTGCTGGAATGTATCAAGTTTTGGTTTTTTATAGCAAAGAAGGTGGGAGTAAATGCCAGAAAATTACTTCTGTAAAAATAAATGAAGACAATGCTAACTTACCTCCTACGTTTATTGATTTTGAAAAACAAGGCATACATTGTTACGAAAGAGAAAGGGTACAAGTTCCCAAAAACGAAAAAATAGAAATACCACAAAAAGTAGAATCATATACCAATGAAGAGTTACAAAATGGGCGATTATATAGAGGAAGAGTAATTGATGAAGATGGCTTACCTCTTATTGGTGCAACCATTCTAATAAAAGGAACAGAGAGAGGAACAACAGCAGATTTCGAAGGAGATTATGAAATTATAGCTCCTATTGGAAGTACTTTGGTATTTAATTATGTAGGTTTTAAGTCAATAGAAAAAACAACAACTAGATATGATATTTGGCTTGATGCAACTCTTATGGGTCAAGAACTCTCTGAAGTAGTCGTTGTTAGTAATTCAGATGCCAGTTATACGAGTGCAGTAGGTTCGGCAAATATTGATAGTTTTTTGAGTGGAAGAGTAGCAGGTGTACAGCTTTCACAAAGTAGTATGCCCTTATCAAATTCTTCAAAACTTGAACTCAAAAATTCGGATTTGAAAGATGATTTTGTACAAAATAAAAAGAAAAAAATAAGAAATTATTTTACTGATAATGCAATCTGGCAGCCTACATTACGAACAGACAAAAAAGGAAAAGCTAGTTTTGAAATTACCTATCCAGATGATATTACAAGCTGGAAAACACTTGCTATTGCTTATGGAAAAAAGAATAAAAATGGTCAGGCTCTTAGTCAAACTAATTCATTTTTGACACTTTCGGGGCAGCTTTCACTTCCTCGCTTTTTGATAGAAGGTGATTCTGTTAGAATTATTGGAAAAATTGCCTCTTATAGTAGCGATTCTATCAAAGTAAATAGTCATTTTGATATAAATGGAAAAAATATTCCTCAAAAAAAGAGAACTATTTTATTTTCTAGTGTTGATTCTTTGCGTTTTTCTGTGGCTGATAATTCTGAAAAAACGCCTGATTTGTCTATCGATTCATTAAATAATTTGCAAGATTCTTTGACTATTCAATATGTAATGAATGCCGATATTTCTGAAAAGCAAATTTATACTGATGGAGAAGAACGAAAAATCCCGATTTTGAAAAAGGGAATTATACAAAATAGAGGTTTTTTTGCTGTTTTGGAGGGCGACACAACATTAAATTTGAGAGCTTTCAAAGATTCTATTTCAAATCAAAATTCTATAAAATTATTTGTAAAAGATAATATTTTGGAAGCAATGATTTCAGAATTAGAACACATTCAAAATTATGCCTACGCCTGTAACGAACAAAAAGCCTCAAAAATTCGTGCTTATATTCTTGAAAAAGAAATAAAAACTACTTTAAATTTGTCATTTGAAAAGAAAAAACAAGATGAATTGAATAATCTAATCAAAAAACTTGTTGAGGCACAATATGATGATGGTTGGTGGGGCTGGTGGGCTAATTCTGCTCCAAATATAAATATGACAGCCTATATTTATGGTGTTTTGTTTGACGCAAGAAAAAAAGGTTATTCAATTCCTAATGAAACTTTATCAAAGGCTGAACGAGTTTTGAGAGATATGTTGCCCTTGCTAGATGCAAATGGAAAAACCAACATTTATACAGTACTCGCAAAAAATAAGGATTATCAACAAGGATATAAAAATAATGTTTCAAAGCTCGCAACTGCTTTACAAATCCATCAAGATACGACTAAATACCATTTGTTTTACAATCAACTTTCTATTTTGCGTTTGAGGCAATTATATGATTTGCCTATTTCTCTCCAAATATTACAAAAACAACAACAAAAAAGCTCTTTAGGTGGAATTTTTTGGCAAGAAGAAGATTACAGTAATTATTATTCTTTGTTTAGAAATAATACACAACTTAACCTTTTGGCGTATCAATTATTGAGAGATGCAAAAAATAAAAATACTCATTCTATTGATTTGGCAAAGGTTAGACAATACTTTTTAGAAACTAGAAATCAAAATGGATATTGGAAAAGTACGCACGAATCAGCAAGTATTTTGTCAATCATTTTACCAGATTTTCAATCAAAGACCAAAAATAAAATGAAAGCAGAATTGAGAGTAAATAATGAGTTAATTAATACAGAAAAAACCTATATTTATTCGAAAGAAAACCTGCCCAATGAAATAACCAAAAAAGGGCTTGCACCTGTTTTTGTAAGTTTGTCGCAAGAATATTTTGAAGCTCAAATAGCTCAAAAAACAACGAATAACTTTCAAATTAAGACCTATTTTAAAGATAAAAAAACAAATCAGAACTTAAAGACAAACTCCGATTCTCTTTATATTACGGCAGGCAAACCGATTGTTTTGAAAGTAGAAGTAGTTGTAAAAAAAGAGGCTGAATATGTATCCATAGAAGTTCCGATTCCTGCTAGTTGTGTCTATGGAAAAAATCCTTATTCATTACAAAAAAATTATTATCGTTATCATAAAGGAATAGAAACATATAGAGAAGAATTTAAGCACAAAACAGCTATTTTTTGTACCAAAATTCCTATTGGAAAACATACTTTTGAGATTATCTTAGAGCCTCGTTATTCGGGTGTTTTTACATTAAATCCTGCTAGTGTAGAGCTTATGTATTTTCCAAGTATTTCAGGAAACGAAGAAACCAAAAAGGTTTTTGTAGAATAAAAAAATTAGAGAAAATAATGTAGGGAAAAAACTCCCTACATTAAAAGTTATCACAGTTAATTTTTCAGGTGTGTTCAGTTCCTTAGAAATGAACACACATTTGAAATAAAACAAAACTTTATTAAATACTGTATTAAATTGCTCTTTTTCAGTTTTTAATTAATTTATAATTGCACCTTCCTGTTTTCCAAAGCGTTTGAGTGCATTGACATGCGCCATGAGTGCATCTGAAAATTTATCATTTATCAAATAAGGTATCTCAAATTCAGTAGCTGTTTGCCTTACAATTTTAGAAATTTCTACATGATGAATATGACAAATTTTGGGAAATAAATGATGCTCTACTTGAAAATTAAGCCCACCAATATACCAAGAAAGCAACTTATTTTTTGGAGCAAAATCTATTGTTGTGTTCATTTGATGAATTGCCCAATCGTTTAGAATTTCATTTTTTTCATTGGGTAATGGGTGCGTCGTTCCCTCAACTGTATGCGCCAACTGAAAAATTACAGTCAATACCAAGCCTGCAAAAAAGTGCATAATCAAAAAGCCCGTCAAGACATACAAAACGGGAATATCAAAAAACAAAATTGGCATAATTAAAATGATAAATAGATAAATTATTTTCGAAAAAATCAGTTTCATAAATGTAAACCACTTAGCTTCTCCTTTTATTACATAACGATTAAACTGCAAAAAATCTTTGACAAAAACCCAATATATAGTCTGTAATCCATAAAAAAAGAAAGCATAAAAATATTGATATTTATGAAACCATTTTACTTCTGTATGTGGCGAAAAACGCAATACAAATTTATCAGAAATATCATCATCTTGATGCACAACATTTGTAAAAGTATGATGCAATAAATTATGCTGAATTTTCCAATTATCAACCGAACCACCAATCAAAGTAAGTGTATTTCCTAGTAATTTATTTACCCATTCTGACTTAGAATATGCACCATGATTAGCATCATGCATTACACTCATTCCAATTCCTGCAATACTAAACCCCATTATTGTCCAAAAAATCATTGAAATAATATAATTAGGGTTATATATCAAAATCAAAATAAATGGCAAAATATATCCAGATAATAATATGATTGTTTTTATTATCATACGCATATCAGCATTTTTACTGATATTATTGGTAACAAAATAATTATCAACCCTTTCTTTGACTGTTGAAAAAAATAAACTTTTATTTTTTGGTTTGAACTTTACGTAATTCTTCATACTTTGTTGTTTTGGCAGGATTAATAATTATTCTTTATATTCTGCAAATTTAGTGTTTTAGTTTTTAAAATTCCTTTTCTATTAATAATCATAATTAAAAATGAAATTCAAAAATGCAAGTGCTTCCGTAATTGGGAGTTCTCATTACAAACATTACTACAATAATCAAGATAGTTATAATTTTTATCAAGACGATTCTTCTATTATTGGAGTGGTAGCCGATGGTTGTGGAGCTGGTGCAAATAGTGAAGTAGGAGCAAGGTTGGGAGTTGATTTTGTAGTAAATTTTTGCAAAAAAAACTTTCAAAACAACCCTTTTGATGCCAAACTTCTCAAAACAGCTCTATTAGATTATTTGAGGAATATCGTAAAAAATCAAAATACACAAGAAGAATTGGAGTTTATAGAAAGCTATCTCTTCTTTACTTTATTTGGTTTTATTGTTCAAAATGACCAAACGTTTATTTTTCATTCGGGCGATGGTTTGTATTGCCTTAATGAGAAAGAAGTGATAATAGAACAGAATAATCGCCCAAATTATATTGCAAAAAACTTGATAAGTAGTAATTTTTCTTTAGAAATAGAACAAATTGAAACCAAAAAATTGAATAGAATATTAATTGCAACAGATGGATTGACACAGTTAAATGATGCGTTTTTAAGAAATGAAAAAGTAGAAAAAATGGAAAAAATAAGTGACTTTTTTGATAATGAAAATAACTTTGATGATATAATTGCTTTGCCCAAATTGATAACTGATTTGTCTATAAATAAGAATATTTTGAAAGATGATACTACATTAATTATGATTAAAAAATAATTTTTAATCATAATTTTACCCTCTTTTTACTTTACCAATTACCTAGTTCAATAATTTATTTTTAATGAAAAAGCTCCCTTACTTACTCTTTTTAGTCTTTTTTTTATCTATTTCCTTCAATATTTATTCTCAAAATATTGGTTTAGGCTTTTTGTTTCGCCCTAATATTACGCTCGGAACGGCTATTGTCCCTACTCAAAATGTTGAGGATAGTCTTAAATTTGGAGTAAATCGTTTTTATGCAAATATGGTCATTCCTTTGAATGGAAAACTAAAAATAGATTTGAAAAATATCAATGCTTCTTTTACACAACACTTTCTAACACTCAATACTGGTTTGAGATTGCCACAGGGAAACTTAGTGGAAAAAGACACCAAAATTTATAACTTTTCGGCAGGAATTACAGGTGTTCATGCAAATATTCGTAGTGGGATTTGGTTTTATACTCTTAATGGTGGAATTGTCCAAGATGTTCAAAAGCTCAACGAATCAAGTCCATTTTTTACGGCTGCTGCTGCCTATATTCGTGTAAAAGGAATTTATAAACACAACATTTATGGTGTTGCTTTGCTTTATCAATATGAGCGTTTTTTGCCTGTTCCTATTTTGGGAATCAATCGTAGATACAATAAAAAATGGTTTTTAGAGCTTCTTTTGCCTGCACAAGGAGCAATACGCTATCAATTTAGCAAAAAATTTAAGGCTGGTGTTTTGGTTGGTTTGGGAACTTTCCGTGCTGGTGTAAACCCTTCTACAAATATTATTTTGCCTAATTTGGGAGGAAAAGGAAATCTAAATTTGGATTATACTTCACTCAAAATTACTTCTGTTGCCGAATTAAAAATTAAAAATGGAATTTTTTTGAGTAGTGAATTAGGTATTTCGACGGTTCGTAGTCTTTCTTTTTTGCGTACTGCCAAAAATGAAATTAGCTTTGGAGCTTCTACTGTTCCTTATGGCGCAATAAACTTGCATATTGATTTGCAAAAGTCTAAAACAAGTCCAATTAGTTCTCGTCTTTTTGGAAATGATTTTTAAAATGGAAAACTGGTTTAAGAAGCGTCGATGCTTGAACCAGTTTTTTATGACTTAAAATATTATTTTTGTTTTGTAGAATATTTTACAAGAGCTAGTATTTCAATAAAGAAAAGAAATAGAAGCAAAATATTTTTTTGAATGTTGCATACAATCATTCATATTGCACAAATTTATTTAGCAAATGATGGTTCTATTATTCTGATTGATGAATTTGAAAATAGTTTAGGAACGAATTGTATGGATATTTTGACAGAAGATTTTGTTCACGAAAATAAAAATATACAATTTATTGCAACCAGTCATCATCCTTATATTATCAATAACATTCCCTATCAATACTGGAAAATTATAACTCGTAAGACTGGCGTAATTTCGGCAAAAAGTGCTTCTGAATATAAATTAGGCAAATCAAAACAAAAAGCGTTTCTTCAACTTACCGAAATTTTGGAAAATCAACATCAATAGAAAGTTATGATTATTTAGTTTTATTTGTAGATGTTGATTTGATTTTAATAGATAAAAAAAGAGAGGAAGCAAATCAGTTTATTAAGAAAATTCTTTATAAAAAATTCTAAAAAAAGCCATTCCTAATCCAAAAATTAGAAATGACTTTATAAAAAAATAGATAAAATTGGTGATGATTTTTAGTTTTTCATAAGTGCATTTTATTTTTTACTTGCTCTGTATTATTTTGACATCAACTGACAGCTTTCTACCAATTTCAAAAACTCTGAACGGTAGCCTTCACTATCTTTTCCTTTTGCATTCTTAGCAAGTGTAATAACTTGATTGTAAGAAGCATTTGACTTAAATTCTGATTTTCTTAAAAGCATTCCAAATTCTGCCACGGCAGCCGAGAAACGAAAGTTTTCAGAGGTTCTTTCCAATTTAATATTATTATCCTTCAAAGGATTTACAATCAAATTACTTGTATTTTCATTTGGCTTTTTATAACGCAATTTCAAATTTAATAACTCATCTGAAGAAGCTGCTGCTTTGTAAGATTCTTTAATTTTGTCTTCTTTTTGATAACGCAAATCATCTACCGAAGGCAAAAACTCACTTTTTACACCTACTGGAATAATTTCATACAACGCCGTTACGGTGTGTCCTGCGCCAAGCTCTCCAGCATCTTTTTTGTCGTCATTAAAATCTTCTTTTTTCAGCATTCTATTTTCATATCCAATAAGGCGATAAGCTGATACTTTTGCAGGATTAAATTCAATCTGAATCTTGACATCTTTTGCAATCGTAAACATGGTAGCTCTCATTTGCTTTACAAATACCTTTTTTGCTTCCTGAATATTATCGATATAAAAATAATTTCCATTTCCAGCATTACTCAATTCTTCCATTTGATGGTCTTTATAATTTCCCATTCCAAAGCCACAAACTGTCAAATAAATTCCGTCATCTCTTTTGCTTTCAATCATAGTTACTAAATCTTTTGCAGAATTTACACCTACATTAAAATCGCCATCAGTACACAAAATAACACGGTTATTTCCTTCTTTTATCAAATTATCTTTTGCTAAAGAATAGGCAAGTTGTATTCCTGCACCACCTGCCGTACTTCCACCAGACGAAACAGCATCTAAAGCCTTTATAATTTTATCTTTTTCTGTTGCTGGAGTAGATTCTAACACCAAACCTGCTGCACCTGCATAAGCCACAATCGCAATACGGTCGTTTTTGCCAAGTTGAGAAAGAAGAAGTTTGAGCGAAGAGCGAAGAAGAGGAAGTTTGTTTTGCGCCGACATCGAACCCGAAGCATCAATCAGAAAAACCAAATTTGAAGGTGCAAGGTTGTCATAATCTAAATCCTTTCCTTGGATTCCGACATGTACCAATTTGTGTTTTTCATTCCAAGGCGCAGTAGAAATTTCTGTACTTACCGAAAAAGGGTGTTTTCCTGTTGGTTTTTTGTAATCATAATCAAAATAATTGATAAATTCTTCGATACGAACAGCATCAGAGTTTGGAAGCTGTCCAGATTGAATAAAACGACGAGCATTGGAATACGAAGCATTATCAACATCAATCGAAAAGGTAGATAGAGGCTCTTTGAGAGATTGAATAAATTTATTTTCTATCTGTTTTTGATATTCTTCTCTGTTTTGCGACATTCGCTCATCATCAGAATAATATTCTTCTTCAACAACTTGTGTATAATCTATTTCTGAAGATGTTTTTTTCTTTTTCTCACTTTTCACCCTAGTAATAGAGTTGGTCATTGTTGGACTTTTTTCACCTTCTCCTCCTTCTTTTAGTGTGTCATAATTTGAAGTTTTATAGGAATTACAAGCCACAAAAAATAAAGTAGAACTGGCTACTAAAACAACCTTTGAAAATTGCCTTAAAGATTTTTTTAATTCTTTCATTGTTATAAAAATTAGAGTGAGGTAAATTTGTTTGTTTGGTAAATAGATGCACCACTTCACAAAATTCCACACAAAAATTTTTATTTTTTTTCATTTAAAGGATAAACGAAAAACTTGCACAAAAAAAAATACCTCTTTCTTATCTCAAGTTTCCTGTACTTAAACGAAAACTATCATTGATGGAAAAAGGTACTTTTTTGCAAGTAATGAGAAAGGTATAAAATTAAAGTACACCTATATAACTGAATTGGATTTGAAAAAGTTTCTTTTTTAGAAAAAATTTTTTAGCAATTACTAAAAAACTAATCATTGATAGTTAATCACTAATCACTCTATTTCCTCAACTTCCTAAAAGTTCGATATTCCACCAAAACAGTAATTACCAAAAACAAAATAAGCAATCCATTTTGAATCAAATGCTTTTGCCAAAACCCTGTCCATTCTATACTCAAACAAATAAAAATAAGTGTTGTAGAAATAATTAAATACAAAATCATTTTCAAAATAGGATAAGGAATTGGTTGGTACTTTCTGCCCAAAAGATAACACAAACTAGCCATCACAAAATAACACGAAAAAGTAGCTATCGCACTACCAAAATATCCATAAAAAGGAATCAGAATAAAATTAAAACTAATCGTAATTATTGCACCTGCAAGGCTTATCCAAAGCCCAAAATGTGTACGGTCAGAAACCTTAAACCAAACAGAAAAATTGTAATATAATCCCAAGCAAATATTTGCTAAAAGTAGAATTGGAACAATAAAAAGTCCTTCGTGATATTCTTTATTTCTAATAAAAATATTGGCTATCCATTCCATATTCAGACTTACGCCAAGCATCATCAAAACACAAACAATCGTAAAAAAATGAGTGATGGTAGCAAATGTTTTGGGCGAATCTTTCTGACTAGCTTGTGAGAAAAAAAATGGCTCTGCACCATATTTGAACGCCTGAACTGCCAAAGTAATAAAAATAGAAAGTTTGTAACACGCCGAATAAATCCCCACTGCGTCCATCGGAGTTTTGCCTTCATAAAAATTATCAGGAAGCCATTTTTGTAATAATGTTCTGTCCATAACTTCATTGATTGAATAAGCAATTCCTGCAAAAAGCAAAGGATAAGCATATTTTATCATCGGCTTAAAACTCTGCCAATGTGTTTTCCAATTAAAGGCAAAATGAAAATCCTTAAATTCTTTCCAAAGCAAAGGAATTACAGAAGAATTGGCAATCAGATTAGCTAAAAAAACATATCCCAAACCAATTTCTGGTTCATAAATCAGTTTTGCATACTCTTGAAAAAACAAAAATTGAGTTCCTTCTGCACTATGTTTACAAAAATAAAGAAAGAAAAAATTGAGAAAAACTGTCAGAATAATGACCGTCATTCGCAACGAAGCAAACTTTATTGCTTTTCCTTCGGCTCTAAGTCGTGCATACGGAATCGCTACCACAGCATCAATGGCAATAATACAAGCAAACCATTTTACAAATTGTGCATTGTCAGGATATTCTAAAAAGGTAGCTATCGGCTGGGCAAAAAACCACATCAAAGCACTAAAAATAAGAGAAGTAAACAAGACCGAACTCAACGGCAGATTATAAAACTCTCCATTTTTTAATTTCTTTTCTTCGTCATTTTTGGCTATAAAACGAAAATAAGTTGTTTCCATTCCGTGCGTATAAATCACGTTGAGAAGGGCAGCATAAGCATAAAAAACCGAAACACCTCCATATTCATCAGGCAAGAAAATATCTGTATGAAAAGGAGTCAGTAAATAATTTAATAACCTACCAATTATTCCAGTAAGTCCGTAAATGGCTGTTTGAGAAAGAAATTTTTTGTACAACTTGCTTTTTGTTTGATATAGGGTTTTCTTATAAAAAAAGAAAAATGCCATTGTTGGTGTTTTAGCGACACCAACAACAACGCTTTGAAAATAGACCTTTACAACCTAAAAACGAACATATGTTTTTTACAAGAAAGCCTTGTTGTTTGATATTAAAATCAAAATTACTTCAAAATAAAGGATTATCAAATTTCTATTCTCTTGTATTTAAACCCTAAGGGTCTTAAAGACCCTTAGGATTTGAAAAGCACATTTTTAATTAACGAATTTTACAAAAATCAATTTGTAATTATTTGGTATATTTTCACACAAATCATATTATTTAATTAATTCTCAAAATACACACAATGAAAAAACTCATTTTACCATTGTCCATTGCTGCAACTTTACTTTCGGCTTGTGGAACAGAAAAAAAAGTAGTGGAAGAAGAAACAACACCTATTGTTTTTGAATACCCAGAAACAAAAAAAGATAGTACAACAGATACCTATTTCGAAACAAATGTTTTAGACCCTTATCGTTGGTTGGAAGACGACCGAAGTGCCGAAACTGAAAGTTGGGTAAAAGCTCAAAACAATGTTACTTTTGATTATTTAAAATCTATTCCTTATCGTGAAGAACTCAAAAATCAGTTAGAAAAGGTTTGGAATTATGAAAAATTATCAAGACCATTTAAGGAAGGAAATTATACTTATTTTTATAAAAATGATGGATTACAAAATCAATACGTTGTTTATCGTAAAAAAGAAGGCGAAGATAAAGACGATGTATTCTTAGACCCAAATACATTTTCAGATGATGGAACAGTTTCGATGGCAGGACTTAATTTTTCGAAAGACGGAAGCCGTGCAGCTTATCTTATTTCGGAAGGTGGAAGTGATTGGAGAAAAATCCTTGTCATTGATACAGAAAGCAAAGAAGCTATCGAAGACACTCTCAAAAATGTAAAATTTAGTGGTGTAAGTTGGAAAGGAAACGACGGTTTTTATTATTCTAGCTACGACAAACCAGAAGGAAGTGAGCTTTCTGCAAAAACAGACCAACACAAGCTTTATTTCCACAAAGTAGGAACACCTCAAAGTGAAGACAAAGTTATTTTTGGAGCAACTGCCGAGCAAAAACACAGGTACGTAAGTGGATATTTGACAGAAGATGAAAACTATTTATTGATTTCGGGAAGTAATGCTACTTCTGGCAACAAATTGTTTATGAAAGATTTATCAAAGACAAATTCTCCTTTGATTACCATTGTTGATAACGAAGATAGTGATACGTATTTGATGGATAGCGATGATTCAAAATTTTATTTGGTTACAAATCTTGATGCCCCAAATAAAAAAGTAGTGATGGCAGATATTTCAAATCCAACACCTAAAAATTGGAAAGATGTAATTCCTCATACTGAAAATGTTTTGAGTGCTTCGTCTGGTGGTGGTTATTTGTTTGCTACTTACATGGTTGATGCCATTTCGAAAGTAATTCAGTACGATATGGACGGAAAAGAAATTAGAGAAATAAAATTACCAGGTGTGGGTAGTGCAGGTGGTTTTGGTGGAAAAAAAGAAGACAAAAACATGTATTTTTCATTCACTAATTACAATACACCAAGTAGCATTTATAAATTTGATGCAGAAACTGGCGAGTACAAATCGTATTGGAAACCTTCTATTGATTTTAATTCTGATAATTATGAATCAAAACAGGTTTTTTATCCTTCGAAAGATGGAACAAAAATTCCGATGATTATTACCTACAAAAAAGGAACAGAATTAAACGGCAAAAACCCAACTATTTTGTATGGTTATGGAGGGTTTAATATTAGTCTGACTCCTAGTTTTAGTATAATTAATTCCGTTTGGTTGGAACAAGGAGGCATTTATGCTGTGGCAAACCTTAGAGGTGGAGGCGAGTATGGAAAAGAGTGGCACGATGCAGGAACACAAATGAAAAAGCAAAATGTTTTTGATGATTTTATTGCTGCTGCCGAATTTTTGATTAGTAGCAACTATACTTCTAGCGATTATCTAGCCATAAAAGGAGGTTCAAATGGTGGGCTTTTGGTAGGTGCGACAATGACACAACGCCCAGAGCTTATGAAGGTTGCCATTCCTGCTGTGGGAGTTTTGGATATGCTTCGTTATCATACCTTTACGGCTGGTGCTGGTTGGGCGTATGATTACGGAACTTCGGAACAAAGCAAAGAAATGTTTGATTATTTGAAGGGGTACTCTCCTGTTCATAATGTAAAAGAAGGCACTTCTTATCCTGCTACACTTGTTATTACTGGCGACCATGATGATAGAGTTGTTCCTGCTCATTCGTTTAAATTTGCAGCCGAATTGCAAGACAAACACAAAGGAAATAATCCTGTAATGATTCGTATCGGAGTCGATGCAGGACACGGAGCAGGAAAACCAACAAGCAAAATTATTGAAGAAAATGCTGATATTTTTGCTTTTACACTTCACAATATGGGATTCAAAACGCTTCCTAAAAAATAATAAAAAGACAAATTTTGATTAATTAAAAATGGTTTCAAATAGCAATATTTGAAACCATTTTATTTTTTTATTGAATTAGCTATTTTTTGTATTTCTTCAATAGAAAGTTTAGTTATTTTGCTTATTGTTTCAAAAGAAAGTCCTTGTAATATAGCTTCTTTAGTAATTTCTAGACTTCTTTCTTCTTTCCCTATCTCTTTTCCTATCTCTTTTCCTATCTCTTTTCCTATCTCTTTTCCTATCTCTTTTCCTATCTCTTTTCCTATTTCCTCTCCCATTTCCCTTGCTGTATCAATTACATTTTTAACATCTCTATATGCTTTCAAACTGTCTTCATAAGCTCCCCTTTCTTTTTTATTGAATTTGGCAATTTCAGCAGTTTTGAAAACCTTATCAAAAATACGTTCTTCTAATGCAACAGGACGGTTTTGAAAACGTTGCAAATCTCGTATTATATAAAACCACTTATCCTCCATTGTTTCTAATTCATGCTCTTCTTTATTAAAGAGAGGAATATGAATTTGCACGTAAGTTAGTTTATCATAAAAAATTTCTTTTGTATCAATGTTCACCAACTTTGCCGTAGTTTTGACAGGTGTATTTTTAGCTATTTTTTCCTTTTTGCTTGAATACGAATTATCATCAATCAAAAAATCTAAAATAGAAATCGTATAAACAGCCTTTAATTCAAAATTCCAATCTCCAGTTATTGCTTGTTCTTGAATTGGAAACGTAGAATAAAAAATAGTTCGCTCTTTAAAGTATTTCTGTCTTGCTTTTTGCAATTCTACAATAAATTTTTCGCCTTTTTTATTTTCACAATAGACATCATAAACCACCTTTCTATCTATTTCTGAATGTCCAATATGTTCAGTTTTGAGGTAAGTAAGATGAGTAATTTCAGTTTCTTTTGGCAAAATAGCATTCAAAAAATCAACTAATAAGTCTTTGTTTGTTTCTGAACCAAATAATTTTTTGAAACCAAAATCAGTAAATGGATTTAAGTATTTTTCTTTTGTCGACATGATTGAGTTTTTTTTGAAGCAAGATTAAAATAAATCTGGTTCTATATGATTTTAGTTGTAAAGACTGTTTTTTGATTTTGTCTAAGTCAGACCTTTGGTACAGACTTAGACAAAGTAAGTCTTTTTCAGAACTCTAAATGCTGATTTTAAACTGGTCAGATTTTCAGTACAGACCAATTTAAAATATAAGTTTACAACCAAATTCATAAAGAATCATAAATCTATTCTAAATTTACGAATTAAATAACAAATTATCGTCTGAGTTTTTAAAAACTAAGGAATAGGAATTAAACAAACTGCCTTTTTACAACCCCAACTAATTGATAGTCAGAAATTTATGTTCGTAATTTTTAATTCGCAATCTATATTAACGAGGACTATTAATTATTTTTTTTACCAAAAATAAATAACTAATTATAGAATGAACAGCCAAAGAACCAAATATATGCCATAAAAAATGAGTTCCCATTGGAAAATAAATATTCGAAATCGCAGTATCATCTATTGTACGAAAAAAAATAGCAACACAAAAAAATAATACTCCTATCAAAACTTTGTCTTTGAAAAGCCACTTTGTCTTTTTTAAATAAAAAATAATTGGCAATAAAATAACAAGAGCCAATGAAGTATATTCTATCAAGTTTTTTATTGGACGAGGAAGAAAAGGAACAAAATCTAAAGAAAACATCAATACAAAAGGAAAAAGAACAAGTACAAGCATGATAAGCCAATGAACTCCTAGCTTTCTAAAAAAATAAACGACTCCACTAACTCCCAAAATAAAAATAGGTATCCAATCCATCAAAAGCCATATCTCATGGCTACGTGTTCCATGATAAATTGTTCCTCCAATATAACCAATAAACAAAGTAATTAGAAAATAAGAAATAAAACGATAGTTATGAAAATGAGGATAAATTTTGATTGCCCAATAGATGATAATGAAAAGAAATAACAAATTACTAACTGTATTAAAGGGTTCGACGGGTAATCGTCCTAAAATAGTTTCTTGATAAATAGGCCCTGAATCTCCTACGAGAGGTCTAGTCAAATTTTGAAGTAACATAGAAATAACAAAATAGAAAAGATGATAAATTAGAAAAAACACAAAAAAATAAACACTATTTTTGACAATAGTGTTTACCATAAAGTTAGATAAATAAACTCTAATTTAAACTAACTTTCGTGATATTCTAAAAAGTATGATAGAGTATTTAGTTGTTGGTGTCGCTATGCTAAAACACCAAGAACGGCATTGTAAAAGATTTTTAATTGACTAATTTTGCAATATTTTTTGATAAAAATCATACTTTATCGAAGACCACCCTAGTTTTTATTTTTCCTCAAACAAATCCAAAGCTGATTGTACCATCACTTTTACACCTGTTTGGATAGATGGTTTTGGGACAGGAGCATAAAAAGGAGAGTGCAGAGAAGGCAATGGTTTGCCTGTTTTTTTGCTTTCTTCAATTTTTTCAGGCTCTACCACTCCTAACCAAAACAAACAAATTGGTACGTTTTCGGCAGTGCGCCCAAAACGGCTAAAATCCTCTCCTCCCATAACTGGTTCTACTTCTATTACATTTTCAGTTCCTATAATTTTTTTGGCAGAAATGGCTACTTTTTCGGTAAGTTTTGGGTCGTTGATGGTTGCTGGTGTTGGATTTCCATCAATTTCTATAATAGGCATTTTTTCTATTCCTGCTGCCATGGCATAGCCTTTTGCCATTCTTTTTATAGATGCCAATGTATGATTTCTGACCTCATCTGTATAAGAACGAAGTGTAAGTTGAAGCTCTGCACGGTCTGAAATAATATTATGTTTTGTTCCTGAATGGAAAGAACCAACTGTTACAACGGCTGCATCAGTAGGCGAAGTTTCTCTACTAACAATCGTCTGAAAACCCAAAATCATTTGAGATGCCAAAACGATTGGGTCTTTTGTTGTGTGTGGATATGCGCCGTGTCCTCCTTCTCCAAAAACCGTAATATTTACCATATCTACATTTGCAAGAGCAGCATTTTTACAATATCCGATTGTTCCATGAGGCAAATTTGCATTTGTATGAAGAGCAAGAGCATAATCAGGAGTTCCAAATTTTTTGTATAATTCTGCTTCTACCATTGCTTTTGCACCACTTCCTACCTCTTCGGCTGGCTGGGCTACCAAAATTAGAGTTCCTTTCCACGTATCTTTTAAGTTTGCCATCGTTTGAGCCACTCCAATCAAAACAGTCATGTGCATATCGTGTCCACAAGCGTGCATTACTGCAACCTCATTTCCATCTAAATCTGTTCGCTTCATTGTACTTGCATACGATAATCCTGTTTTTTCTTCAACTGGTAAAGCGTCCATATCAGCACGAATCAAAATTGTTTTGCCTTTTCCATTTTTCATAGTTGCTACTACTCCATAATCTCCAAATTTTTCGGTTACTTCATAGCCTAATTTTTTGAGTTCCGAAGCCATTTTTTTAGACGTTTCTTCTTCCTGTTCTGAAAGCTCTGGATTTTGATGCAGATAAGTATAAAGCTCAATGAGCGAAGGCGTATTTTTTTCTAATTGATTATCTATTGTATTTTTTATTTTATCTAGTGTTTGAGTTTGCATTATGTTAGTATTTTTTTGAGCAAATAAGCCAACAGAATTACCAAAAAGGTAAGTCAATAAGCTAATAACAAATAAAGTAGAGCGCATCATCATAAGCTATTTTTGGTTATCTTAGAAAGTTTATTTTTAATAAAAGTAATCAGGTTCAAAATTTGTAAAAATAAATAAAAAATCACAAGTTTGTTCTCATTGCCAGTTCTCAAAAGTACTAAAAAATGACTTCTCTAACAATTTTTGCACCTACCTTAATTATCGAAAATTATCTTGTATTTTAAATTGGTCTGTACTAAAAGTCTGACCTGTTTAAAATAAGCATTTAAAGCTCTCAAAAGGCTTACTTTATCAAAGTCAGACCTAAAGATACAGACTTAGACAAAATATAAGATAGAATTATTTTTACATTAAAAAACACAAAAATGTAGAAATTATCACAAAATAAAAATAAATTTCTTTCTTAAAGAATCAAAAATTATAACATCTAAAATCTTTCGAAATATTAGTCAAAAATCATAATGAAAAATAAATTTATATTACTTCTATTTCTGCCTTTTTTTGCTTGTACAGAAAAAGAAAATCCCAATCCAAAAGAAGAATTAAGAGGAAATTATCCCACTTCTGAATTACTTTATTTTGGAGATGCAAACCTTCCAACAGATAATATAACAACCTATGAAGGCATAGAATTAGGTAGAAAATTATTTTATGACAAAAGGCTCTCCTCTGACCAAACTATTTCTTGTGCCAGTTGTCATAAACAAGAATTAGCCTTTACAGACGGAAAAGCAAAAAGTATTGGTGTAAATAATGAAGAAATGCCAGTAAGTGCGATGTCTTTGGTAAATCTAACTTGGAATAATCGTTTGACATGGAACGGAAAATCTACAACCTTAGAACAACAAGCATTTTTACCTATGAAAAATCATAAAGAAATGAATCAAACTGCCGAAATTACAGCTCAGATTTTGTCAAGAACAGAAGATTACCCAGCACTTTTTGAAGAAGCATTTGGAACAAATGACATTACAGCACAAAGAATAACAAAGGCTTTGGCACAGTTTCAAAGAATATTAATAAGCAAAAACTCAAAATATGATAAATATTTGAGAGCAGAATATCAACCTACACAATCAGAACTTAGGGGCATTCAATTATTTTTTACGCACCCAAACGCCGAGCAAGGAATCAGAGGAGGGAATTGTGGTGATTGTCATCTAGGTTCGCTTACTTCTGGAAGTACTTTAGGGTTTGAGGGATTGCATAATAATGGATTAGATAATGACCAAAATTTGAAAGATGGGTTATTTTCTGTTACTCAAAATCGTTTTGACAAAGGCAAATTTAGAACCCCATCACTTCGAAATATCGCCCTTACTGCACCTTACATGCACGATGGTAGATTTCAAACATTAGAAGAAGTAATCGAACATTATGATAATGGAATCCAAAAAAGCCAAACGCTTTCTTCACTCATTACGGCAGCCAGCAATGATTTTATTACTGACCCAAATGGAGAAATTCATTTGGCTCTAACAGAGCAAGAAAAAAAAGATATTATTGCCTTTTTAGAAATGCTAACCGACCAAGAGTTTATTACAAATCCCAATTTTAGTGAACCAAAATAATTTCATATTCAAAATTCTAACAATAAAGTTAGATTTTTCTAACTTTGAGGGTAAAGATTTAAAAAAAATAGATAATTTTTAAAATCTATATTTACGTTTTACCTTATATTCATGAATGAAATAATAGATTTTTTGTTATTGACAGAGCCTAATACTCGTTATGTTGTTTTGGGTTCGATTCTTTTGGGAGCAAGTTCGGCTATTGTAGGTTGCTTTACTTTTTTACAAAAACGTGCCTTAGTTGGTGATGCTGTTGCGCATTCTGTCTTACCAGGGGTGTGTGGTGCTTTTTTGATGGCAGGTACAAAAAATCCATTTTTTCTAATTATTGGTGCTTTTATTTCGGGTTGGCTTTCTATTATTTGTATGAATTTGATTACAAAATATAGCAAACTCAAAGAAGATACGGCTGTTGCACTTATTCTGTCTGTTTTTTTTGGTTTTGGAGTAATGCTTCTTACTTATATTCAGCAATCTGGAAACGCTTCTCAATCTGGTTTAGAAAGTTTTTTGTTTGGAAAAGCTGCTGCACTTGTGGGAAGTGATGTCTGGATTTTTGGTGGTTTGGCTGCTTTGATGCTTCTTTTGGTAGGGCTTTTTTATAAAGAATTTATTATTGTTATTTTTCATAAACATTTTGCCCAAACACTTGGACTTCCTATTGTTGCTATCGAAATTTTGCTCACTACACTCACTGTTTTGGCTGTTGTGGTAGGTATTCAATCTGTGGGCGTTGTTTTGATGGCTGCCATGCTCGTAACACCTGCTGCTGCTGCTCGTTTTTGGACAAACAAATTAGACAAAATGCTTTTCATTTCTGCTGGTTTTGGTGCTTTAGCAGCGATTGGAGGTGCTTTTGTTTCTTATATCCAAACACAAATGCCAACAGGACCTTGGATTGTTTTGGTAGCTTCCATGATTGCAATGATTTCATTTTTCTTTGCTCCCAAAAAAGGAATTGTGGCAAGAAAACGAAGACAATATTTGTACAAAAAACAGATTTTAGAAGAAAATATTTTAAAAGCCATTTATCATATTACAGAAAAAGATACCACAAAATCAATTTCTTCTTTAGAAGATATTGGACTTCAAAGACAATTTAAGCCTACTTTACTCAAAAAATCACTAAAAAAACTAACTCAAAAAAAGTTTGTCTTACAAAACAAAGATGGTTGGCAGCTTACAGAAAAAGGAAATAAAAAAGCAAAACGATTAGTCAAATTACACCGTCTTTGGGAATTATATTTGACTGAATTTGTACGCCTTGCTCCTGACCATGTACACGAAGCTGCCGAAGCCTTAGAGCATATTTTGACTCCAGAAATTGAAGCTCAATTAGAAGCAAAACTAAAATATCCACAAAAAGACCCTCATGATAGAGAAATTCCGTATTGATTTTATTTAAAAACTAAACCCCAAATTGAGATAAATGATGGTCAAGGTGTTTGTAAAACATATTATTCCATTCTTTTGCTTTCAGTGTTCCAAAAGAATGAGATTCTTTATTCTCAAAATAATTTTCTCCTAATTCTTGTGTCTTTTGGATATGTTCGATTAATCGTTTTTTTTCAGCTTCGAAGGCTCGCTCATCTTTTATAATAAATTGAGGTGCAGTTTGTCCATTTTTGGTAAAGGGAGCTTCTCCCACCACTTTATTTTTTACAAATGATTTTAAAATAAATTTTATCAAAGCGTTCGGTTTTTTATGTTTTCCTTCCTCATAAACCATTTCATAGGTTACGTTACAATGAGCAAGCATTTTTTCAATACTCATTTTGCCCCAAAGAGGTTGTGTTTGTGGAGTTAATTTTTCGATACGAGTAATAACTTCATCACTAACTGTTTTATCAAAAATATTTTTCATTATTTTATCTTGGTATTGTTTTGCTAAAAAACAATGCAATATACTTATTTTTTGATAAAAAAATAAATTTTTAGCCTTTTTTATGCTAATTTTGGTAGCATTTTTTTTCACAAAAAAAATATTCATAGAAAAAAAATGCCATTTGGTAGAAATCAAAAATTAATAGTATAAAAATATAGAAAGTGGTCTGATTTTTACTTAAATTTATGCGTAGTCAATAAAAAAACAGTTTTGATTTTTTTCAATCATTTGTTGGTAATAATTCAAAAAGTTAGTATCTTTTGGATAAATTTAACAATAGCAGAAATTAATAAGATATAGAAAATACATAATCCAAAAAATTATGGTCATTTTTCACATCAAAATCCTGTTTTCTGTGTTATTTTAATTCTCATTTTTAAGGCTAAATATATTCATTTTGCCAACTCATTTTTTCAGACAAGAATCTTTTTTATTTAATTTTAGCTTCAAGAAATATTCATTTTTGAGGATTTTTTGCTTGCTCTTAATATTTTTCACATCTTTTTTGGCAGAAGCTCAAGTATTTGAGTTGAGTGATTCTACAAAAGTATATTCTTTAGGAGAAGATGTCTATGTTTTGCCTGATAAGCAAGGAACACTTACCATAGACGAAGTAAGTAGAACAAATAAGGTGAAAGATTTTCGTCTTTATAAAGATGTAAAGCCAGTTTATGAGAGTGATACAGATATTTACTGGGTTCGTTTTACACTAAAAAATACTTTTGAAAGTCGTAAATTATATGTTTTGAAGGCAAGAGATGCCGAAGTAGCTTATCTTTATACTCCCACTACAAACGGAATTAGTTATATAAGAACTCAAGACGGTATTATTTATCCTTATCATAGCAGAAATATCAAAATTGACCGTTCGGCGTGCTTTGTAATTACTTTGGATAAATTTGAATCTAAAACTTTTTTTCTTCGTGTAGAACACCGTACAGCATTTGCCCGACAAAACAAACAACTTCTTAATACATTAGAACATCTTACTATAGAAGATGTGGCTCGTTCGATTGATTTAGCTAAAGAGCGTCGTTATTATCAAGGTTTTTATTTGGGTGCAATCGTTCTTTTGGCTCTTAATAGTTTGTTTGTTTCTTTTCTTTTTAGAGATAAACGTTATTTATATTATGTAGGTTTTCTTTTTATGGCAGCTCTATTAAATATGATTTCTGAGGAGTATGTTGTAGAGTTTTTTGTCCCTAATAATCCAACTATTAACTTACTTTTAATCGTTCCTATTACTTCATTAGTATGGTTTTTTTATACTTTATTCTTTAGAGCTTTCTTAAACCTTAAAAAAGTAGCTCCTTTTTGGGATAAGTTTTTTATTGGTCTTGCTATTTTATGTTTAATTATTTTTGGACTGACTTTCATTGGTCTTTATAAGATGCAATGGATGGTCGCTTTATTAGTTTTTATTATTACCACTGCTTTAGTTGTCAATATTGGTGTTGTAATTAGGCTCAAACACCGTCCTGCTTCTTTCTTATTGGCTGCTAACTTTATTTTTTTTACAGGGATTTTGATTTTGACATTAGCTCAATTAGAAGTTATCTCTAGAAATTATTTTACCATGCATGCTTCTCAAGTTGCTGATATTCTTCTAGGATTATTTGTTTCTTTGGGGCTTGCTGACCGAGTCAATTATTTGCGTACAGAAATAGAGCGTCGAAACAATGAAAATAGAACTCTGATAGAAGAACAAAAAACAAAATTAGAAAAAGAAGTAGCCGAGCGTACACGAGAGATTACAAAAATAAATATGGAACTTATTACACAACAAGAAGAAGTAACACGCCAAAAGGAACAAATTGAAAAGGCAAATGATAACCTAAAAGGACAACAAGGCGAACTACGAAAAGCCTATCAAGATATTAATTTATTAAGTGATATTGGTAGGGATATTACAGCTTCTTTGGATATTGGAGTAATTATAAATACAGTTTATAAGCACGTTGAAGAAATGATGGACGCTACTGTTTTTGGAATCGGAACATATAGCAACGAACGCCAAGTTATAGGATTTAGTCATTTTTATAAAGAAGGAGAAATGCTACCTTATAGAGAAGCCTCTATCAATGACGATAGGCTTTCAGCATGGTGTGCCAGAACCAAAAAACCTATTTTTATAAATGATTTTGATGAAGAATATCAAGAATATTTAGAAGAAAAAGCTCGTGGAGTTTTGGTAGAAGAACGACACTCTATTATTTATTATCCTTTGATTCAAGAAGGCAATTTATTAGGTGTAATAACTGTTCAAAGCCCTCTCAAAAATGCTTATTCTCGCACTCATTATCGTATTTTGGAAAGCATGGCTGCTTATATTACGATTGCACTTTCAAACTATGATGCCTATCAAACAATTCAATTAGCCAAAGATGAGATTGATAGAAAAAATTTACAAATTACAGATTCGTTGCGCTATGCAAGAGATATTCAAAGTGTAATTTTGCCTGGTGAGCGTCGTTTTAATCGTGTCTTTAAAGAGCATTTTTTACTTTACAAACCCAAAGATTTTGTTTCTGGTGATTTCTTTTGGATAGAGCAATACGAAAACAAAACTTTTGTAGGTGTAATTGACTGTACTGGACACGGAGTTCCAGGGGCATTTATGTCGCTTATCGGAACAATGCAACTCAATCAAATTCTTTCCAAAACACAAGAACCATCTGAAATTTTGGATAATCTTCATATTGGAATCAAGAAAGCATTAAAACAGGATATTTATCATAATGATGATGGAATGGACGTTTGTTTGTGTTCGATCGAACATTTAGAGGAAATAAATAAATATAAAATACTTTTTGCAGGAGCAAAAAGACCTCTTTATTATGTAACTGAAGAATCTTTGCATCAGCTTAAAGGAACTAGAAAAACGATTGGAGGAAGAGGACGAAATGAAAAATTATTCGAACAAGAGGAAGTTTGGCTTAATGAAGGAGATACAATTTATCTAACCACAGATGGATATGTCGACCAATCTTCTCCACAAAAAAAGAAAATAGGAACGATGCAACTACTCACTTGGATAGAACAAATTTCGATGCAACCTATGAACAAACAAGGAGATTTTCTAAGTGATGAACTTAAAAAGCATCAACAAAATATAGAACAAAGAGATGATATTACACTTTTAGGAATAAGATTATAACAACTAAAAAATTATCTTTTTTTGGTGGTGTTACACAAAGTATGATTTTTTTAAAGCGTTTTAGAATAGCAAAATTATACAACTAAAAACTACCCACAATGCCGTTGTTGGTGTTTTAGCAAAGCGACACCAACAACCAAATAACTTATCATACTTTTTACAACATCACTCTTTTTTTATATCTAATCAGCTCTAAGTGCTACAATAGGTGCAATTTTGGCAGCTTTGTAAGCAGGAAAAAAACCAGCTAAAGCACCCGAAACAACTAACAAACCAATAGCTACCAAAACAACATATAAATCTACTTCTGGATTTCTAAAAAAAGAATCACCTCCACCACCATCACCAACTAATATTTTCATTCCCATAATTGCACCAACTCCTAAAGTAAGCCCAAAAAAACCAGCCACAGAAGTAATCACAATCGCCTCACTAACAATCAAACTAACAATAGAATAAGGTGTTGCACCAAGAGCTTTTCTGACTCCAATTTCTTTAGTACGCTCTTTTACAATAATGAGCATAATATTACTTACTCCAATTATTCCTGCCAAGATAGTCATCAAACTAACTATCCAGACAAAACCACGAATAAAAAGAAAAAGCATCTGAAATTTTTCAAAATCTTCTACAGTATTTCGAACTCGTACAGCTCTATCATCATTAGGAGAAAACTTATGGCGTGCAGCAAAATTTTTCTGAATTTCTTTTTTTATTGCATTCGATTCTTCAACAGAAGCATCTCCAACAGTTATCATAAGCTGATTAATTCTACTTTTTCCATTAAAGGCAAGTTGCGCCGTTGTGATAGGCAGATAGACATTTTGCATCTCTCTTTCACTTCCATTATCTGAAAAAACACCTACTACTTGAAAAGGAACATCACCCAAAACAACCCATTTTCCAATAGGAAATTGAGGGTTTTCTTTAAATTTTTCAAATAATTCTTCAGCCACTAATTTTCCAATTACGATTACTTTGCGCTTTTGTTCTAAATCTGTTTGATTAATAAAACGACCAATATCCATTTGTGTCTGTTCAAGATATTTGTGGTCTGGATGAACGGCACGGGTATTATATGAAGAGCTTTTATCATTATAACGAATAACATAGTCACCTCTCAAATAAAACCGTCCTGTTTTGTATTCGACTCCCTCTATCTTGCCTAAAGCCTCATAATCTTCATTTTTGAATTGAATTTGACGACCAACAGGCATTCCTTTATAGGCTATCGAAGTTTGTCCATCATAAAGCCACAAACTATTTACTGCGTCATCTCTAAAATTATACTCAACACCATTTTGCAATCCTTTTCCTGCCCCTAAAAGCAAAACAAGCATAAAAATACCCCAGCCAACTCCCAAAGCTGTCAGTGAAGTTCGAAGTTTGTGCCTAAAAAGTGTGTCAATTATTTCAGTCCATTTATCAGTATCTATTATTCTCATAAAAATAATTATGAATTAAAAATTAAGGTTATTTTCTCTTGCTAAATTTATTGTCCTCTTAAATATAAAGAAAGTCTTATTTGAAATTGTCCTATTATGCTATTTTTAACGGATTTTAGTTTTCATAACTCATCAAAATAATTCAAAAATTGCCCAAACTGCCATTCCCAAAATCAAAACAATCAGAATCCAAAGATACCAAGGTGCAGTTTTTTGATTGGATTTGGAGAAAGGTTGTTCGCCTTCAATATCTCTGTAAAGTTGAAAATAAGCACGCCGAGCATTTGTCATTCCTTCCAAAATTTGTTGATGTTGTTTGAAAGAATTAGCAAACTCTTTATCTTCTTTCAGCCTTTGTTCGAAATCTTTTTTTTCTTTTTCTAAAAGTTGGTCAGATAAATACGCATTAAATTCTTGAGAAGACGGATTTGATAGATTCATAGATTATTTAAAAAATGGACTCTTTTGATATTTTGGCACAAAATAAATATTTTATATTTAATTTTGTTCAATTATTTATAAATAAATTACCTTTTTTCTATAAAAAAATGCTGACCGACACATTACTATTAATTGAACCTAATCATTTTACGGCTAATCCTGATACGATTGCTACTAATTTTTATCAAAAAAAAATTGCAGAAAGTGATAAAATTATTACCCAAAGGCTTGCCAAACAAGAATTTGATATGTTAATCAAAGAATTACAAAAAAATGATATAAAAACAATCATCTTACCAGCCAAAAGAAAAGATAAAAAAAAAGTCATTACACCAGATGCTCTTTTTCCAAATAATTGGATTTCCTTTCATTCTAATTCTGATAAAAAAGCTATTTTATATCCAATGTGTGGCAAAAACAGAAGACTAGAACGCAGAAATGATGCCATTGAAGAAGTTCAAAAATTAGGTTTCCAGATTAAGGAAATTATAGACCTCACTAGCTTTGAGAATCAAAATTCTTTTTTAGAAGGTACAGGAAGTTTAATTTTAGATAGAAAAAACAAAATTGTTTATGCTTGCCTTTCTCAACGAACCAATAAAACTTTGATTGATTTGTTTTGTAAGAGAATGAACTACAAAAGTATTGTTTTTATTTCAGAACAAGAAACAAATGAAGGTTTGAAGCCAATTTATCACACCAACGTAATGATGTCAGTAGGCGAAAAAATAGCTGTTGTTTGTTTGGAATCCATCAAAAATGAAGAAGAGAGAAATAATTTAGTCCAAAAATTGGAAGCCACAGGAAAACAAATTTTGGAAATAAGTTTGAAACAAAAACATCATTTTGCAGGAAATATGTTACAAGTTAAGAACTCAAAAAGTCAGCGTTTTTGGGTTATGTCAGAAGCTGCACACCAAATTCTTTCAAAAAATCAAATAGATGTTTTGGAAAAAGAAAGTAAGATTATTTCTAGCCCTATTCCAACCATAGAAAAGTATGGAGGTGGGAGTGTTCGCTGTATGCTTTGTGAAATTTTTTAGATAATTTAAAATTTAGTTTTTCTTTGCTCTTTTCCATCTTTTATGTGTCCATAGCCAGTTTTCAGGCGATTTACGCACGGCATCTTCTATAATTTTGGAATACTCATCAAGAATAGAAAAATCTGTTCCTTTTTCATCTATTTTGTAGGGAGGCTTTGTAACAGGCTCTAAAGAGTATAAATAATGCCCTCGTTTTGGCTTCGTAATTCGGACAAAATAAACAGGCAGATTAGCTTGAGGAGCAAGACGAGCCACTCCCACAAAAAAAGGAACTTCCTTTCCAAAAAAAGTAGTCCAATATTGTGCATTATGTCCTGCTGGGGTTTGGTCAGCAACCAAAATATAAGCTGTCGAAATATCTTTTGGTTTTATAATTTCTTTATTCGAAACTTTCATTTCTAAAGGAACTGCTCCAAATTGAGAACGCATTTGATAAATTAATTTATCAATTTCTTTGTTTGCTAATTGTTTATAAACAGGCGAAACCACCGTTTCAAGTTCTGCCGAGCAAGCCATGCTTACCCATTCCCAACTAAAATGATGTGTTACCAAAGCGATTATTGATTGCTTATTTTTGGCTAGAGTTTCAGCAATTTGTAATGTATTTCCTATTGGACGAGTGCGCTTCATGACCTCTTCTTTTGAGATATGAAACGACTTTACAGTTTCGATAATAAAATCACAAAAATTTCTGTAAAAAGCTCTTGCTATTTTTTCTCTTTCTTTTTGTGTTTTTTCTGGAAAAGCAATATAGAGATTATCCAAAACTACTTTTTTACGGTATAATTTGCCATAATAAACCACCACAAAAAGTAAATCTGAAATCAGATATAAAAACCATAAAGGCAAACGAGCAAGAAGTTTTATAAAAAATGGAATCATAATGAACAATTACGAATTAAAAATTACGAATTACGAATTGAAATACAACAGCTTAAATTACGACGGTTTGAGGTTTCTCACTTTATAAAACCTTTTTGATTCAAAAATGGAATAAATATATTTAGAAGTTCAAAATTATCGTAATTTCATTTTATTATCCAAATTAGCTCTACCTGACAGAAGTTCGGAAAAGCTATAATTCAAAACAACTTCATTTTTATCCTCAGAAGAATAAGCTGCTTTTTTATTTGAATACCTTTTGATTTTTCCTTCTGTTCGTACAATAAAAATGTAATTGGCAGATTCAAAAACATAATCTTGAAAGCGTTTTGTAGCTTCATCTTCGACTGTTTTTTGTCTTTCTTTTGCTCTATCAAAAAGAGGTTGAAGGTAATGTGTATTATTTCTTTCGAATGTCTTTTTAGAAAACTCAAAGGCTGACTTTGAGGGCGCAGGCTCTGTATTAAGTTGGTTAAGAGCTGATGTAAGTGATTCTACATTATCAAAATCAAAGCTAAAACCTGTCAAATAATTTTCATAGTCGGTAGTGTATTCAACCTCTGTAATTCCTCCAATTTCGGAAAAACTCTCGCTACTTTTTTGAATTACATTTTCAATATTAGCAACAAAGTTTTTTTCTTCTTGTGTAGAATCTGTAAGCGAAGTTGTAAGTGCAATTTCTTGTTTTCTTCCACTCAAATCTACTGTAAGTGAATATGTTCCCGAACCATCTTTTTTGATATAGACTTCTTCACGAAGCTCAAAACAAGAGGTTAGTGTAAGTATAGAAAATAACAAAAAGGCAAATTGTTGTAGTATTTTTTTCATTAGATTTTATTAAAGATGTGCATCATTTTTTGAAATAATGAAATTGTGTAAGTATATGCGTTTTTGTTGGTGTCGCTGCGCTAAAACACCAATAAAGGCTGGGTTATTCTTCCTTAGAATCAAGTTTACAACTCCAATTCTAAGGAAGAATGTGCATTCTTAAACAGCTTCAATATTCAAAATTACATAAATACAAGCAGTTTTTTCAGATAAAATTTTATAATTGTCTATTTTAAAAATTGATATGCCTTTGCTTTTTTAAATTTTAAAAAATTATTTTTATATTGAGTTTTAAATATTAAATAAAACATTTAGCTATTCTTTACATGGAAGAAACAAAAAGTAAAATTTCAGGTGGTAATTACTTCGATACCCCAACAGTAGCACATATAGACGCTTATTATAGAGAAGGTGTTTTTTATGATGCTGACACGAATAAACCTATTAAACTTGATTACAATGAAAATAGATACGAAAAGGGGATTTTAGTAAAGATAATAGTTCCATTAAAATATATTTCAGACGAAAATATAGAAACACATGGAAATAGAATACAAAAGAAAATATTAGATAAAGGCAGTATTTTAAATTTCTGTATGATATATCAAGATGAAATGAATGAAAAGTATGATTTTCAATTACTGTTAGAACAAGATTTATTTCTAAACAAAGTAGGAAACAAGCTCGCTAAATTAAACTCTTGCAAATGTACTGTAACATTACAAGAGGAACATAAAAATAAGACTGTTTTTAAAGACTTTAAACCTATAGAATGTAAATCTTTAAATCAAGCATTTCTACAAACTTCTATCAAATACCGTCCTACAAATAGCTCACATGTTTGTAATGTTTTTACTACATTCAAAATGGAAAATGGAAAGTTATTAAACTCATTTAGATAAGATAAAAATCCTTATAAGACATAAAGTTTTGTAAGGATTTTTGATATTCAACAAATGAAACTACATTTTACTGCATTCCACTTGCTGCACCATATTTTTGAATAGCTTCTGCAAATATTGTTTGACGTTTTTTGAGGCTTTCTAAGCGAGTAGCGTCTTCTTGTGAAAACTCTAATTTCACTTCATTACCATCATTATCAACTACTACTTTTCCTTCTTCTTTCATAATTGATTTTTTGGCTTCCAAACGCTGAATTTCTTGGCTTGCCATTGCATCTAATTGACGATAAACAGAAACCAAAACACGCATTTGAATACTACTACGCTGAACTATATCACTATAATTGAACTGATTTAAGTTGTGTGTATAAACAAAATTTAGATTACTCATTGCACGACTAGAAATATCTTCTGCAAGTGCAATAGCTTTATCATCTGCCTCTGCCATGTGATAAAGTTGAATAAAATAAGGTTCATAATAACTATAAGGAACATTCATAACAGGCAAGAGTTCGAAGGCTTTATCCATTGTTTGAATTGCCTTTTCTTTATCACCACGTTCAAAATATTCTTGAGCCAAACGGAAATATACTTGACGAAATTGCGCTCCAAATTTCTTGTATTCGTCGTCATAATAACCTTCTGTTTGCATTCCTCTAAACTGGAACTGCTCAACAGCTTTTTTCATTTCTTCAAAATTTACTTCTCCCAAATCGCCGTTATTTTGAGCTGCGATAGGCATCAAACGATAAACCATTCCGTCCATTTGTAAATAATCTCTTACATTAAAATTAATGGTATTTGCAGAAGTTTGATTAAAATAAATCGGACGTTCCCATTTGTTGGTAGCAATTAAGTCTAATAATAAAAGGTCATTTTTATAAATATTATTTCCTTTAATATCAAATTCCATTACATCAACAATGCGATTTTCTTTGCCTTTTGGAATAAATCCTTTAGACAAAACATCTTGTTTATTGATAGCCAAAGCAAACTTTTTAGAGAGTAACTTTCCTGTGCTACTTCCATCTTGCAACTGAACCATTACTTGTCGGTCTTCTTTTTTGAGAAGGTCAAGGTAAAGTTCCAGATTAACAGGTGCATTGATGTTCTTATCTTCCGAGCCATCTCTATTTCCGATATACATTAAGTAATCATTTTTACCTTGAATGTAATCCTCTCTTTCTAGTGAAATTGGAATTGGTTCAGAATCATTTACCTTGCTTGTCATTTGGTCTGCATACCAATCTGTTGCAAAATAACTCAAAACAGCTACTCTGACATCAGTACGGAAACCTTCCACATCTTGCACATACCAAAGTGGGAAC
>CAKZOK010000157.1 GCA_937136415.1 uncultured Cytophagales bacterium
CGCTACGATGTAGCTAAATTTCAAAAGACACGAAAACTGTATGAGAAAATAACCAAATTTTGAACAGCCTACCCTTACCAATAACAATATTTCTCATGTCCAGTACTTTAAACAAAACTATTCACTATTTTTGTGAAAGATTTTATTTTTACAAACTGATAATTACAAAGTGAATACAGACAAAGAAAAAAATGAATTTGCAGAAAGTGAATTTATAGAAAACCAAAATACTGAACAAATTGAGGAGGCTAAAGAGCCAAATAAAGAGCCAAAAATTGAAATGGCAGTGCCTTTAGATGAACCCTTTGAAGATGATGATGATGAAGAAAATCTATATGAGCATTATCGAATCAAAGTAGATGGCAAACAAGAACTTTTGCGTATCGACAAATATTTGATGGAGCGTTTGCCAAAAGCTACTCGCAATCGTTTGAAAAATGCCATAAAGGGAGGTTATGTAAAAGTAAACGAAAAGTTAGTAAAACCAAGCTATAAAGTGCTACCTCATGACATTATTACAGTGCGTTTGCCTGAGCCTGTTCGTGATTTGAAAAAAGTCGAACCCGAAAATATTCCTATAAAAATTGTTTATGAAGACAAAGAATTAATGATTGTCTTTAAGCCTGCAGGAATGGTTTCACACCCTGCAACCAACAACTGGACAGGAACACTCGCCAATGCAGTAGCCTATCATCTGCAACAAAATGGAGAGCCTTTTTTGGGACTTTCACACCGAATAGACAAAGACACAACAGGGCTTTTGGTAATCGCAAAAACACCAGAAGCAAGAGATTTGATAGGAAAGCAATTTTTTCATCACACCATTGAGCGCACTTATTTTGCTTTGGTGTGGGGAGAAGTAAAGGAAGATAAAGGAACAATAAAAGGACATATTGCAAGAGGAAAAAATGACCGTCGTGTAATGTCAGTTTTGCCAGATGGAGAACGAGGAAAACACGCCGTTACACATTATAAAGTTGTCAAGCGTTTGCGCTACGTAACTTTGGTGCAATGCAACCTTGAAACAGGGAGAACACACCAGATTAGAGCGCACATGAAACATCTGGGACACCCTCTTTTTGGTGATGATATGTATGGTGGAAATAAAATATTACAAGGCTCTGTTTTTTCAAAATACAAATCTTTTGTAGAAAACTGTTTTGCTATTTTGCCACGACAAGCATTGCACGCAAAATCTTTGGGATTCGAACACCCAACAACAAAAAAATGGATTCAATTTGATTCTGAATTACCAGAAGATATTACAAAAGTTATTGCCAAATGGGAAAATTATGTGAAATATGTGTAAATAAACTCATAAGTAAATATCACAATTCTTCAATAAATTTTGCTTTTAATTTTGGCGTTGGTATTCTACATTCATTTTTCTGACCAAACCATTTGTATCTATTTTTGGCAATTAAATTATAAACCCCATTTCTCAAAAAAATAGGAATAATATTAAAAACCCGAAAATATTTCCAACCTCCCGACAGTCCTGCTGCAATACGTAGGGCTGCTGTGGATTTGGTTTTTATTTTTCCATTTTCATAAACAATCATCGAATCAAAATCATTTGTATTTCTATCAAAATGAGTCAAAAGAGCTTGCCCAAATTCAGATTGTAGAGAAGCAAAATAAAAATTATCCTGCTTATCTTTATCAATAACAAAATTAATTGCACTATTACAAAGATTGCAAACGCCATCAAAAAGAATGATAGTTTTATTACTTGCTACTTCTTGAAACCTTGTTTGTTCTTTTTCTTGATTCTGAATGCTCATTCTTTACTTTGTTTTTAGTTTAAAAGAGTGCAAATTGATAATTTGATTTTTAGACAAAACAAACAGAATTATTGTTTTGTTTTAACTTGACAAATCAAATAATTAGGTCAATTTCATTAAGGTTAATAATTTAAAAAATTGTATTTAGACAAAAAACTATCCGTTACTTGTGTTCTCACGAGCGACATAAACTAACTAAACCCTTAACTTAATGACATTGGTGGCTACATAGTAATTTGATTTATCAAATTGAAAATTATATAATATGATGGAAGAAAACATAAAGCAAGAATTTGAAAATTTCTTACGCTCAAAAAAAATTAGTCCAAAATTACTCAAAGAAGCTGAAAAAGACCTTTTTGAGGAATGGTTAATCTTATTTTCTGCTGTCAGCTCAAAAAGTTTTGTGATGCAGAAGCTATTTTTGATAAATAATATTCGAAGAAAATATCATTTGGATAAGGAAAATAATACAACCAGCAACGAGGCGTAAAACCGTCGTTGAAATTATTAAATTAAAAATCATAAAATGAAATACGATATACTTATTGTTGGAGGAGGAATTGTTGGGCTTGCAACAGCTTACCAACTTCTTTTAGCTCGTCCGTCCTTAAAATTACTTTTAATAGAAAAGGAAAATGCTATTGCCAAACACCAAACTGGAAATAATAGTGGGGTGATTCATTCAGGGATTTATTACAAACCCAATAGCTTGAAAGCTACAAATTGTATTGGTGGTTATGAAATGTTACTTGATTTTTGTGAGAAGGAAAACATTGCTTTTGACAAATGTGGCAAAATTATCGTCGCTACTAAAAATGAAGAATTACCAGCCCTAAAAAATATTTATGATAGAGGTTTGGAAAATGGTCTGACAGGATTGATTAACATAAAAAAAGAACAAATTGCAGATTACGAACCTCATGTAAAAGGAGTGGCAGGTATTTTTGTTCCTCAAACAGGAATTATTGATTATAAGGTAGTTTGTCAGAAATTGGCTCAAAAAATTAAAGAATTAGGAGGTTATATTCATCTTTCAGAAAAAGTAAAAGATATAAAGCTCAATGACCAAAAAAGTGGAAATTCTACTTTTGCAAAAGTAATCACTTCAAATTCGGAATATCAAACAGCTTTGGTAATTAATTGCGCTGGTTTGTACTCTGATAAGGTTACTAAAATGACAATGCCAAACGCACCCATCAAAATTATTCCGTTTAGAGGCGAATATTACAAACTTATTTCGGAGAAAAAACATCTAGTCAAAAATCTGATTTATCCTGTTCCAGACCCAAATTTTCCTTTTTTGGGTGTTCATTTTACAAGAATGATAAACGGAGATGTAGAAGCTGGTCCTAATGCCGTTTTGGCATACAAACGTGAAGGCTATAAAAAAACAGATATTTCTGCTGCCGAGCTTGTCGAAACGCTTACTTTTAGAGGGTTTCAAAAAGTTGCTTTCAAGTATTGGAAAACAGGACTAGGAGAAATTCATCGTTCGTACTCAAAAAATGCCTTTACAAAAGCCTTACAAGAACTCATTCCAGAAGTGCAAAAAGAAGATTTAGTCGTAGCTGATGCAGGTGTAAGAGCGCAAGCCTGTGACAAAGATGGAGGGCTTTTAGATGATTTTAAGATTTTGGAAAAACAAGGGGTTATTAATGTTGTCAATGCACCTTCCCCAGCAGCAACTTCTTCGCTTTCGATTGGAAAAACGATTGCTGAAATGGCTTTGGAGAGAGTTTAGATTTATTTTGAATATCAATCAAAATAAACTAATTTTATCTATTCAATTTTAATCAATTTGTAGTTTGTTTTTAGTTCTATAAAAATGGGTTTATTTCAATATTCGGTTCTCAAACATCATCTAAAATTTTTACCAAAAGCAAAATTAGAAATAGCTTGGCAAAAATTTGTGGAGCATTTTCACGACCCAATTATTCAAGAAAATATTAGAGCTTCGAAAGAAGAACAATATCAAGAAGGATTTTTGAATGATTTATTTGTGGAGATTTTTGGGTATGTCAAAAATCCAAATCCGTCTTTCAACCTTACCACCGAACTCAAAAATATCAAAAATGCCAAAAAAACAGATGGCGCATTGCTTCGTAGAGGAAATGCCTTTGCTGTTATTGAATTGAAAGGAATGGATACAACAGACCTTTCCAGAATAGAACCACAGGCATTTGGATATAAAAATAATCATTCAAATTGTAATTATGTTATAATTTCTAACTTCGAAAAATTACGTTTTTATATAGACAATACCATCGAATTTGAAGAATTTAATTTATTTACACTTACAAAAGAGCGTTTTGATGTTCTCTATTTTTGTTTGTCTTTTCAAACACTCTTGCGAGATAACAAACCAAAAATAGCAAAAGAAGAATCTATAAATAAAGAAGAAAGTATCACAAATGCTCTTTATAAAGATTATTCTAATTTTAGAGATGATGTTTTTCAGAATATTCAAATACTAAATCCAAAGTACGATAAACTAACTCTTTTCAAGAAAACACAAAAGCTACTAGACCGTTTTTTGTTTATTTTCTTTGCTGAAGACAAATTATTGCTTCCCCCAAATCTTAATGAAACTATCATTGAAGAATGGCGAGATTTGGCAGAAAGACATAATATAGAAATGCCCTTGTACGAAAAATACAAACTCTATTTTGGTTATCTTAATATTGGTAATAAAAATCATGAGATTTTTCCTTATAATGGTGGGCTTTTCACTGCTGATAAATTACTGGATAATTTAAAGATTGATGATGCACTTTTGGTTCGTCATACGCAAAAGATGAGTTTGTATGATTTTGATAGTGAGGTAAGTGTAAATATTTTGGGGCATATTTTCGAACATTCTATGAATGAGTTTGAGGAAATAGAAGCCGAAATAGAAGGAAGAGAAATTGAAATACAAACCACAAGAAGAAAAAAAGATGGCGTTTTTTATACTCCAAAATATATTACAAAATATATCTTAGATAATACAGTAGGAAGATTATGTCAAGACAAAAAACAGCAATTAGGGCTTTTAGAAAAAATATTAGAAGAAAAATATGAAATAGAAAATGGAAAACCAATCAGTAATAAAAAGCAAAATAAAGAAGTAAAAAAACAAATTGAAAAATATAAAAAATGGCTCTTAGAGGTTACCATCTGCGACCCTGCATGTGGAAGTGGCGCATTTCTAAATCAAGCATTAGAATTTTTGATAAATGAACATCATTATATCTATGAATTAGAATTAAAACTAATAGGAACAGCAATTATTGACAAAGAATTAGAAAATAAAATATTAGAAAAAAATATTTTTGGTGTAGATATTAATGAAGAATCCGTAGAAATTGCCAAACTCTCCCTTTGGTTAAGGACAGCACAAGCAGGAAAAAAATTAACAACTCTCAATGAAAATATAAAATGTGGAAATTCATTGATTGATGATAAAAAAACTGCTGGAGAAAAAGCATTTAATTGGAAAAAAGAATTTCCTACTGTTTTTAAAGAAAAAAAGAGTGGTTTTCATGTTATTGTTGGTAATCCTCCTTATGTGAGAGCAGATACAGAAGATAAAAATTTTATCAAACAAAGAAAGTTTTTGGATAATTCTAAAGACTATGAAACGCTTTATGAGAAATGGGATTTAATAGTTCCTTTTTATGAGAGGGGACTCAAAATTTTGAAAAAAAATGGTTACCATGCCTTTATTGTATCAAATTCTATAAGTACTTCAAAATATGCTTTGAAGTTGCAAGAATGGATTTTGGCTACAAAAAATTTAATTTCAATCAATTATTTTGAAGATATTGAAGTTTTTAAAGGTGTGGGAGTAGTTCCAATTATTACAATTATCAAAAATGAAGAGTGTAATTTAGAATTTTATAAAATAATTCATCAAAATGAGTTTGAAAATGAGTTAGTTATTCATCAAAAATTTGAAACTAAAGATGAAATTAAACCTATAAAAGTTTTTAAGAAAAATTATGCAGAAAGCACACTAAAAGTAGATGTAGATTTGCTCGGAGATATGTGTTATATGAGTGTTGGAATGGTAATTAATGCAAATGAAAAAATAGCAAAAGGAGAGTTTGCAAAAGATGATTTGATTAGTTTTGTAGAAACAAAGATTAACTCAAGACCATTTATAGAAGGAAAAGACCTAAAAAGATATGAAATAGAACAAATAAAATTTTTGGAATGGGATACCGAAAGAGTGCCAAGCAAATTAAGACGAGCTACTTTTCCAGAGCTGTATCAAGGCAACAAAATTTTGAGAGGAGCAGTAACACAAGGAACATTTGATGATACAGGAATAATTTGTAATCATGGTGTAATTATTTTCAAACTTTTCAATGATTTGAAAGGCGTGGAACAACGCAGTATTGGCACTGCTATAAAAAGGCATAATGGACATACACGAGAAGAAGTAGAAATTATTTCTAGTCAGTATGATTTGAAATATATTCTTGCCATTCTAAACTCAAAATATGCTATGTATTTTTTGAATAATATTAGAAGACATAGATTAAAAAATTATTTTTATCCTGATGACTTTAGAAAACTTCCGATTCCAAAAATCTCAAAAGAAAATCAACAACCTTTTATTGATTTGACTAATAAAATGCTCTCTCTAAATGCAGAGTTTTCTAGTAAGAAAAATCGTTTTTTGCGTCGTTTGTCGTCTAATTTTAAATTAGAGAAGCTATCTAAAAAATTAGAAAATTTTTATGAATTAGATTTTTTTGATTTTAATAAAGAGTTAGAGAAGAAAAAAATAAAACTATCACTTTTTCAGCAAGATGATTTACAAGATTATTTTGAAGAGAATAAAAAAATAGTTTTGACTCTTCACAATCAAATACAAGATGCTGATAATGAGATAGATAATTTAGTTTTCAAATTATATAAACTTACAAATGAAGAAATTGAGAGTGTAATGAAAGCATAAAAGCAAAATAGAATTTTTATGATTATAAATGGCTTAAATTTTGGGTTTAAATTTAGAAAAAATAAATTATTGAATCCAAAACTCATTATTAAGCTATGAAAAACACAGTAAATATTTTTTCATTATCTCTTTTTTTCTTATTTGTTTTTGGAGTTAGTTCGTGCAATTTTGATTCTGGAAGCATCAAAAAAGCTCATTCTACGGTTATAGACAACAAATTGATAAATGAATCTCAAACAAATCAAAAGTCAAATTCTGTCTTGATTACGAAGGAAATAAATCAAATATATCAAATTCCATTACCTCCAAATTACATCAGAAAAGAAGTTTCTTCTACTTCTTTTGCTTATTATCTTCGTCATATTTCATTAAAAAAGCCAAATTTGCCTGTCAAATTATACAATGGACAACTCAAAAATGAACAACGAGTACATTACAGAATCCTTGATATTTCGGTCGGAAAACGAGATTTGCAACAATGTGCAGATGCTGTTATGCGCCTTCGTGCCGAGTATTTATTTAAGACGAATCAAAAAGACAAAATTGCTTTTAATTATACAAGTGGAGATGCAGCTATTTATCAAAAATGGGCAAAAGGGTATCGCCCTTCCATAAAAGGAAGTAAAGTAAATTGGAGTTTGAGAGCCAAAGCGAATGCAAGTTATAGCAGTTTTTTGAAGTATATGGAAAATGTTTTTATGTATGCAGGTTCGGCTTCATTGAGCAAAGAGTTAAAACCCAAAAAGATACAAGATATTGAAATAGGCGATGTTTTTATACAAGGAGGCTTTCCCGGACATGCTGTTTTGGTTGTTGATGTAGCGATGAATAGACAGACAAATAAAAAAATATTTTTAGTTGCTCAAAGCTACATGCCTGCACAAGATATTCATATTTTGAAAAATTTTAATACAGGTAGCAATAATGATAAATTAAACCCATGGTATGAAGTTCCTCCTAATAATACTGATAAAATATTAACTCCTCAATGGACTTTTGAACAGAGTGATTTGAAGAGTTTTAACTAAAAATAATGCAATATTTATCTTAGTTTATTTCAAAACTATTTTTTGAAATTATTTTATAAAAAGCTATATTGCTAGTCAAAATATATTAATATTTCAACACTTCCATTACTTCTTTACATATTATGCAGGCAATAAACTTTCGCACAGATTCAATTTCTTCTTTAGAAAATCAATTAGACAAGCACACAACAACAAATTTTAATCCTACACTAGCTTTTGTTTTTGCTTCAGTTAGTTATGATATTGATGCACTTTCAGGCTTGTTTGATAAACATGAAATTCAACTTGTAGGATGCACTACTGCAGGAGAAATCATAAATGATGAAATGAGTGATGAAACAATAGTCGTTTTGCTACTGGATATGAAAAAAGAACATTTCTTTATTCATATAGCTGATGAGGAAGATACTTTTCTAGCTGCCAAAAATGCTACTTTGAAAGCAAATGAAAAATTTGATAACCCATCACTTATTGTTTTCTCAAGTGGTCTTTCTATTAATGGAGATGATATTATAAGAGGAGTAAATGAGATAGGAACTTATCCACTTTTCGGTGGAATGGCAGGGGATGATTTCAAAATGAAATCATCTTATTCTTTTACAAATAATAAAAAAATGGATAAAGCTCTATTATTTTTGATTATTGATCAAAATAATATAGAAATTAATGGACTTGCTACGAGTGGTTGGAAACCTGTTGGAACAAAAAAAATAGCCACAAAAACAAAAGGAAATATTCTTTATACTATTGATGATAAACCAGCATTGGATGTATTCTTGGAATATTTTGATATTCCTATACCAAACGACCACCGTAAAGATATAATAGCAGAAGTAGGTGCAAAATACCCTTTACATCTGCAAAAAGATGGATATACTACTTTGCGAGCCCCCCTTATGGCAACTGACGAAGGGGCTTTGATTTTAGCTGGTGAGGTTATACAAGGTACATCAATGTTTTTCTCTATGCCTCCTGATTTTGAAATAATTGGTCAATGTGTGAAGGATATAGGAACATTAAAAGAATCATTTCCAGAAACAGATGCTGTAATTTTAGTTTCTTGTGGAGCTCGTCACTTAGCATTAGGGCCAATGATAGAAGGTGAGCTAGAAGGATTACGAGAGTTATGGAATGCGCCTTTAACAGGTTTTTTCTCTTATGGAGAAATAGGAGCAGCAAAAGGAACAACAATTTGTGATTTACATAATGAAACTGTTTCCTTAATTCTTTTAAAAGAGAAATAAAATACTGATTATACTAACAAATAATAGGATTTTTTATAATTAATTTTTGATAAAAATTAAGTTAATTTATATTCATGAAAAATTAGACCTAAAATTTTAATTTTTAAAGTTTATTCTCTTGAAGTATTTTAATTTGATTATTAATTTTTTACGGTTTGAGTTTAATAAAAAATATTGAAATACTGAAAACTCATATTCTTCAAGATTCATCATCAGAAGAACATGAAAAAGAAGTGAATCAATTATTCAAGAGAATTGAGAGAGAGGTTAAAATGCTAGATTTTAAATATGAAAGAACTGCACAAGAAAAAAAATCATTAGAAAAATTATTAGCACAGACAATAAAAGAACTAGAAACAAAAAATGACGATTTAGCTGAAACAAATGCACAACTTTCTTCTATCGAAGAAGAATTGAGGCAAAACTCTGAAGAACTGTTAATTCTAAATGAAGGCTTAGAAGAAAGGGTGCAAAAAGCTATTTTTGACATAGAAAATCAAAAAACACTTTTAGAAAAGAAAAATAAGCATATTTTGGATAGTATCAATTATGCAAAACGTATCCAGAGGTCAATGTTATTATCAAAGGAAGAAGTAGCATTAATTTTTCCTAATAGTTTTATTTTATTTTCTCCTAAAGATATTGTGTCAGGAGATTTTTATTGGTTAGCAAAAGTCAATGAATTTCGTTTTGTCGCTGCAATAGACTGTACAGGACACGGAGTACCAGGAGCTTTTATGAGTTTGATTTTGAATGATGGACTGAATGAAATAATTAAATTGCGCAAAATATCAGAGCCAGCAAAAATTTTAGAAGCACTTCATATTTATGTAATAAATGCACTTAGACAAAAAGGAAGCGAAAATCGTGACGGAGCTGACATGTCTTTGTGTGTTGTTAATGACAGCCAAAAAATACTTACTTTTGCTGGAGCAAGGCAAAATTTAGTGTTTTTTAAAAATAATCAAATTATTGAAATTAAAGCAAACAGACAATCTATTGGAGGATACATTAAAAATCAAGATTTTCAAGAGTTCACCTCTCATTCAATAGATTTGACTTCTTGTAAGGATTCTTATTTTTATCTTGCATCAGATGGTTTTGCTGACCAATTTGGAGGGAAGTTGAAAAAAAAATTGTTGCGTAAAAATCTTAAAAAGAAACTTCAAACAATATCTAGTTTTGATTCTAAAACACAATATCAAGAACTTAGTATGTATTTTGAAAATTGGAATCCTAACACGTGGTGTAAAAGTAACAAACGGAGGTGGAATGGGTTTAGGAAATTTTACCTTTCATATCACCATATTTATCAATTAGGTGCTTTAGATTGGTTAGAGTATAATTTATGTAGGATTGGTCTGATTCAAAACTAAATTGCAGTTCGTTATCTCCTGAGCTATATGATCTCATTTTTCCAGATACGTTTATCTGGCCGTTTACAGTATATTCGACTGAAAAATCAAAAGAGCCTTCGTAATTATTGTATTTAGCTTGACCTTTTGTTAGTTTCTGACTCTCTAGAAGTTGCTTATGAAACTTGTATAAATCTCCAGAGGATGAATAAACTGCATGAGATACTTGGAAGTTTCCTGATTTTATTTCG
>CAKZOK010000158.1 GCA_937136415.1 uncultured Cytophagales bacterium
AACAGGGAAAAACACCGTTCGTTGGTGTTTTAGCGTAGCGACACCAACAACTTTTTAACTCATGTCCAGTACTCTAAGTTTATTTTCCTTAGAATTGGATTTAGAAACTCAATTTTAAGGAAAAATATCCATTCTTAAACAACTTTATTACACCAACGATTTGCCTTTTATTTTGGTTATTTTTTCAATTCATAAATTAAAGAATCTTTAGTCGTATATTTTTGAGATAATAATGGAATGCGCTCAAAAAGAGGAGGAAGTTGTTTTTCTTTATCGATAATAAATTGAGGTTTTTCTTTTTCAATTTGATTATAAAATAATAGAAGTGCTTGATAATCGTTCAGTTTTTCGATTCTGTTTTGAGTAAGATTCCAATCAAAATAAGGAGTAACGGGTTTGTTGTCTATATAATAACTATGATTGTTTCCAAATACCCAAATTTTTTCATTTTTCAAATCAAAATCAGATGGTTTTTTAATGACAACTTCTGAATAATTGATGGGATAAAAAATCTCGGTACGAGTAGCCCAAAGCTGCAAAGCTATTCCACCCAAAACGGACAAAAAAAGCAGCTCGGCAATCCATTTTCGTTGGATAGAAAATAAATAATATGCACCAAAAAAACTAACAGGAGGCAAAAATAAAGCAAACTGAAAAGGCAGCCAATACTTACACAAAAACACACTAAAAACAGAAGCTATAATCCAAAAAATCATCATCTGACGGCAGTAAGATTGATAATTTGTTAGGCTGCGCCCTGAAAACATACTCAAAATAGCTAAGACCAAAAACAATGTAGGAAAAGCTAAAACAAGAATAAAATCTTGAATAGAAAGATAAAATGTTGGCGCAATAGAAATTGAATTTAAGTATTGAATCACAAAATCAATTAGACTTTCATTCCAAAAGAAATACAAAGCCACGAGCAAAATAGGAAATATAAAGCCAAACAAAACTAACAAATGCTGTCGAAATGAAGTAGAACGAAAAACTCCCAAACCAATACTTACCCAAAAAAGGAAAATACTGGAAGGCAAGTGAAATAGCGTCGCAATTCCTAGATAAAAACCAATAGTAAAGAGGGTTTGGTCATGTGTGTTTTCGGTAAGAGTAACTATTTCACGGATTACTAAAAGCAAAAAAGTAAGCGATAAAAGCACAGGCGAAACATTGAAATAATCAAAGCTAATTGAACCAAAAAAAACATACAACATGGCAGGAATATACCCCCTATCCAGCAAGAAATCTCGTCGTAAAAGCAATGTATTAAAAATGATTGCTTGCAAAAACAACACACCACTTCCCACCATTGCATACCCAAAAGCAGAACGCCCAAAGAGCGTATCCAAACTTGCATAAAACCAAGCTGAAAAAGGAGCAATTCCTGCAAAAACCTCTTTATAAATAGCATTTCCATCAGCCACACGCTCACCTATCAACATAAAATCCAAAACAGGGCTTAGAAGAGGAATATCCGAAAAAAAGATATTCAAAAGTAAAGGCAAACGAAGAAGCAATAAAAGAAATAATACTGTTAGAAGACGAAAAGGGTCGTAGGTACGAAAAAATTGAAGCACAACTTTGAAATTAGGAGATGAGAACTAGGAATGAATACGAAATGGAAATATAGAAAAGTAGGTATTTATTTCTCACTTCATAAATCTAATTTTGATACTTTATTTATGCTTCTCCTACCGTTCCACCAAAATTTAGAGGAAATTGATTTGCTTCTTCTTGAACCGAAATTTTGCCTACATTTTCTTCAAATTTATCAATGCTATCTTTCAAAACATGCAATAAACGTTTGGCATGGTCAGGAGTAAGAATAATCCTTGACTGAACCTTTGCCTTTGGCGCACCTGGTACAAGCCTAACAAAATCTAAGAAAAACTCGCTTTGTGAATGAGCTATCATTACCAAATTGGCATACGTTCCCTCTGCCATTTGTTCGGTTAATTCTATATTTATTTGTTGCTCTTGGTTGTTATTTTTTGATGAATTGTCCATATTATTTTGATAAAAGAATAAATGATTTGTAATAAAATTTTTGATAAAAATACTACTAAATCTAGCTAAATCAAAAACCTCTCAAAAACTTAATCAAAAATAGAAGAATTAGCCCCTTTTTCAAAAAACAAGAAAAAATACAAAACAAAGTATATCCTTATAAAAAAAATACAATTTTGGGTTAAAAATTTGATTATTTTTAGAAAAATTATACTATATTGCAGTTCAAAATTTTAAAACTTAGTGAATTATTCCTATTTTTAAAAAGTAAAATACTATTTTAAATTAATTAATTGAATCAAAATTATCTTCAATCATATCATTATTATTGAAGTTTTTGCCTAAAAAAATTAATTTATTACTACTTGTTATTTGCACAATAATCTTAACTAAACAATCCAATATTTACAAACCACCTACTTAATTTATGGAAGATTATAATAAAATTATTGAATCGCTTAGTATTCGATATGTAAGAGCCAAACAAACTGTTGCTGCATTGCCAGTGCGTATCAAACATTTTTATGATATTGACAACTCACTCATCTTTCTTCATAAGGGAATTATGCGTTTTGGAGCTAAAAATGAATTGGTAAAAGAAGGAGAAGTACTCTTTTTGCCAGCAGGAAATTATACTACACTTACTTTTGGAGAAGCTGAAAAATATGATATTATTTCACCTGACGACCTTCTTCAAAAAAATCCTGTTCATCTTCAAACATACCACAATCAAGATGGAGAAGCTCTATTTTCTCAAGTAGTTTTAGATGCTCGTGTATTTGGCTCTGTAAGTTTTTTTACCTCCCTAGACTTGCCTCCTTTTATTCTTAAAAAGGCAACAAAAATTAATGAGCTTATTCAAGAGATTGTAACTGAAGAAGTAAAAAATAAGATTGGTAGCTCAAGAATGCTTGTTCTAAATACCGAAAAACTGGTTGTAGAAATGATTCGTTTTGTTTTAGAAGAACGTTTGTTTGTAGAAAAATTAGCAACAAATAGTACTTATTTTAAAGACCCTCGTCTTATTCATTTATTTACTTATATCAGAGAAAATTTAGATACAGACCTTTCAAATAAAATTTTGGCAAGCATTGCTAATGTATCAGAAGATTATGTAGGGCAGTATTTCAAGCTCTTGACAGGAATCAACCCTCAAGATTATATTGAATATCAACGCATGGACAAAGCCGTCGAACTGCTCCGTACCTCTAAAAAAAGTGTGCGTAGTATTGGTGTCGAAGTGGGTTATAAAGACACAGCTTATTTTTGTCGTCGTTTCAAAATGATGTTTGGCATTCCTGCTGGAAAAATGCGTAAACGTGACTCGCTCCTAAATGTACAACAACAAGAGCAAGAAGTATAAAAAAAACAAATGCTAATCAAACAATAGGCATTAGTCCAAACCAAATGAAATATTTTATATTTTATTTGGTTTTTTTGTGAGGCAAATTTCTAGTCTAATTTTGTGTTAATTTTGTTTGCAATTTTTTTTATTGTTTATTTAAGAAGTTGTTTAAAAATAGACAAGCCGTGTTCTGTGTGTTACAGAACTCGGATAAAAGTTTTATTCTTAAACAATTTCTAAGTAAAAAATCATCAACCCTAAAACTATTAAACTATGTTTAAAGTAAATTTTAATAATGTGCTGCTTTGTACAACACTTTTTTTTAGTGTCTTTTTTATATCTTCATGTAATAAAGGACCTAGCGAAAATGAGAAAAAATTAGCCATGGAGGTAGAAGACTTGCTTCGTGCTAGAGAAAAAGATAGTTTGTATCAAGCTGATTTGCAACAAGAAATGGACGTAATTTATGTCCGTTTGGATTCTATGCGTCAAGTAGAAGAAAAAATACGAAGTATTACTTCTGATATGCGTGGTGGAGATATTGACCCTTCAACAGGTGGATTAAGTATCGATCAAGGAATGCAACAAATTGAGCGTCAGATGCAAGCCAATCGTGCTAAAGTAGCCGAATTGGAACGAAAACTAAAAGAATCTGGGCAGCAAAATTCTATGATGGCAAATCAAATTGCTTCTTTAAAGCGTTCTTTGGAAAATAAAGATGCCGAAATTACTCAAATGCGAGGGCGTATTGCTGATTTAGAAGGCGAAGTAGAAGGCTGGAAATCTCGTTATTCTGGCAAAATTGATGAGCTTGATTCTACAAATGTAGTGTTGGAAGATACTCGTACAGTGGCAAATACGGCTTATTATGTAATTGGAACAGAAAAAGAACTCAAAAATAAAAATATCATTGTCAATGATAAAAAAGGGTTTAAGCCTGATGGACGCACAAAAAGCAAGTTTACAGCGATTGATATTCGTACTACAAGTTCGATTGTAATTGGAAGTAGTAAAAATATTAAAGCAAAAAAAGTAAAATTGTTACCTTCTCGTTCTTCTAGCTCATACAAAATTGAGGAAAGAGGTGGAAATGTTTATTTAGAAATTACTAATTCTGATAAATTTTGGGAAAGTAAATACTTAGCTATTCTTTCTAAGACAAGTTTCTTTTAATGAATTATGAATGATAGGTGGTAAATCAAATACTGTTTACCACCTATTATTTTTCATTTGTTGTCTATTAATATTTGTGCTTTCCTACGTTCCAGCCATCACTTTTCAAATATTCTTCGCCTGATTCTACGGCTGGGCTTTCCATTTCTGTTCCCATCGAATCGTTCCAGCGATTGAGATAACCAAAAAGAGCAATCACACCAAGCATTTCTACAATCTCGCCTTCATTCCAATATTTTCTCAAATTTTCTGCTACTTCATCTGTTACAGCATTGGGAATCTGTGAGCTTGCCAAAGCAAAATCTAAAGCTACTCGTTCTGCTTCTGAAAAAGAAGTATGCGTTCTATAATTCCAAATATTTTCTAGTTGAGTCTGTTCTGCTCCGTATCGTTCTGCAGCACGAATCGTGTGAGCCTGACAATAACGACAACCAGCAGCATGACTACTAATATAACCAATAAGACGCTTTAAAGCACTGGTAACCTTGCCTTGATTTTCCATAACTGCCTTGTTCATTTCAATAAAAGCATAAGCAATTCGTGGTCTGATGTGCATTGTTCTGACACTATTAGGGCAAAAACCTAATGTTTCTTCATAAAATTCAATTAATTCTTGTAGTTGTGCATCGCCTTCTGATGATTTTGGATAAACTAAAGGTTGTTTCATATATATTTTTGATGAAATTTTATTTTATTTTTAAAGCAATTTCAAGATAAGCATTTTTTGATTAGCAAGTGATTAATTATGATTTTTATGACCAATTATAGAGCAATACAAATAAAAAAATCTTTGTGAAATATATTTAACAAACAAAGAAAATAAATTACTTTTAGTATTTTTGCTAAAAGATTGATTAAATTAATCATCTCTGATTAAACATTAATAATTAAAAAGCATTGCAATTTCCTTCCATTAATCGTCCTTTTTCCAAAAAACGCATTGGTTCTTATCCGTATATTGGGGTGCTAGTAAATATTACATTGGCACTTTTTATTACTGGGCTATTGGGTTTGATTATGATTTATACCTATCAATTTTCTATTAGGGCAAAAGAAAATGTAGAAGTAGAGATTTATTTACGCAAAGATGTAAATGAAAATCAGCGTTTGAGCATTCGAAAAAAACTTACTCAATTAGATTTTTTATTAAAAGATAAAGAAGGAAAACCTCGCATTCGTTTTATGGCTAGTGAAGAAGCTACCCAAATGATGCGACAAGAAGTAGGCGTAGAGTTTGAAGAGTTTTTGGTTGGAGAAAACCGTTTGCCCGATGCTTATTATATAAATGTAGAAGCAACTTATTATCAAAAAAATAAAATGGCTGCATTAAAAAAGCAAATTGAGGGTTTAGAGGGAGTCTATGAAGTAGATTTTAAAAACAAATACATTGAAGAAATAACAAAAAATCTACAAATAATCAGTTATATTTTTTCAGTTTTTGCATTTATATTTTTTGCAGCTTCGGTTATTTTGATTGATAGTGGCGTTCGGCTTGCTCTTTTTTCACAACGTTTTTTGATTCGAAGCATGCAGCTTGTCGGAGCAACTCCTTTTTTTATCAAAAAACCATTTCTTCGTCGTGCTATTATTCACGGAATTATTGGAAGTATAATCGCTTATATTTTGGTACTTATTCTTGCTAAAGGTTTTGCACTTTGGATTCCAGAACTCAATGCCTTTGATTATATAGGCTCTGTTATTGGGCTAGGTTTTGTGATTCTAATTTTAGGAGTTAGTATTAATATGGTAAGTGCATATATTGCTATTAGCAAATATTTATATATGCGACTTGATGATTTGTATTGATTTTTTATATAAAAAAATAACCTATACTCTTCATTTCCTCTCTCCTTTGAAAAAGCTAAAGAAGGTCAGATGATTTATTTTTTAACCTTGCAACTAGAATCGATTTATTTTCGTTTAGACAAACAACAGAAAAATAATAAATCAGAAAAATACAATATTTCAGAATTTTATTTTATTTCTCCACCCTATAACCTTTGTTTTATATGGTTTATTTTAATTTAGATGAAAAAAATGATAATGAAAAAATGTATTCTTTTCAGTTCCAAAATTAGCCTCTTTTTTTGCTTTTATCTTCTCATTTTTCCAATTTTTGCACAAACTGCTTCTATTCCTCATTCTTTAGATGAGGCAATTTCACTTTTTAATGCTGGAAATCATAATCAAGCAAAAATATTATTGCGTCAAAACTTAGAACTTGACCCCAATGACTCGGACTCTCGTTCGATATTAGGCAAAATGAATTATCATTTGGGAGAATGGCAAAATGCCATTGATATTTGGAGTGAAGGGCTAAATGGAAAACCTTCAGATTATATATTTCAAATGAATATTGGAAATGTTTTTTTTGAAAAAGCACAACAAAACTCACCTCTTATTTATTTAACAAGCTATTCGAAGGAAGAAATAGAAGAAGATACAGAAAAGTACCAGAAAGATTTTTTAAAAAATACATCTACTTCATTTCTAGAATATTGGCAAAAAGGAATTAATGCCTATCAATCTGCTCACAAAATTTATCCTTATGAAGAATATATTTTGGAAAAATTAGGTACATTTTATCAAATGAATAGAAAATTTGATAGTGCTTTTATTTATCATCAACAATTAGCAGAACTCTACCCAAAAAATAGTTATTATATTACCAATGCTGCTATTTATCAAGCCAAAATAAAAACAAATAATCAAAAAGCACAAGATTCTTTAGAAAATATAGTTATCAAAAAATTAAATCATTCCTTAGAAATTGATGCGCAAAACCCTGATACATATAGAGAATTGGCTCGTATTTTAAAGAAAAAAAATCAAAAAAATTCTTCTTTAAAAATGACAAAAAAAGCTGACTTTTATGCTTCTATTCCCAAATATGCACGCTTCAAATTCTCAATAGAAAATGATTTACTTTTGAATAGATTACTCATAAAAAACAACAACTATCAAGAAAAATTACCTAAACTTATTGACTCCCTTGCCATTGCATTTTCTGAAAAAGATGTTATTTTACAAAACTTATTAGTTACGGTTTTGGCTGCTGATGCCTCCGATTCTAAACTTTTACATACTTTTAATAATCATTATTTATTATCCAAAGAACGAAAAAAAATAATTAATGCTCTTGCAAAAACGCATCAAGGGCAATGGCTGTTGGTTAGCCTTTTGAAAGAAACTAAGGAAATAGAACTAACCAAAGAAATAACAACTACTTTAGTCAGAAAAAACTCCCCAAATATGCACGATGTATTGATTGATTTATTAGAATATGATTATTTGGACGAATCAATGGATATTGCTCAGAGTTTGTCAAGACTAAATGACGAACGAAGTAGAAATGCTCTTATAAAAGAACTCTATTTGCCTCTTCCCAAAATATCTAAAAAACGAAAAGACAAAATATATTATTCCATACAAAAACGTCAGATGCGTGCTGCGTTGGCTCTTTCTTCCTTCAAAAAAAATGTTCAAGTGCATGAAGAATTAAACAAAGGTTTGAATCGTCAGGAGGTACGTTTGTTTTGTGCTGTTGCTCTATATGCCCAAACTGGAAGGTCTGAATATCTCAAACTCGCCAAAAAATTCAAACCCAGAAAAATCTCTTATCCAGAATTAGAATACTTTTTAAGTCAATTTAATGACTCAAGAACCAACTCATTAGCCAAAAAATTAATAAAAAAATAAATAATTTTGCTCTGTCAATTAATTATTTTTAAATAGCCTAACAAAAATTAATCTTACTTAATCTTGTATTTTAAATTGGTCTGCATCAACAGTCTGACCAGTTTAAAATAAGTAGTTAAGGCTTTAGAAGAAATAAATCACAATCTTTATGTATATTGCTTTCCAAGTGTACTAAAAATAAAGACTAAAATGTTAGCAAAAGGATTAAATATGAATATTGTTTTATTAACTGACTTTGGATATCAAGATGGCTTTGTAGGAGTGATGAAAGGAATTATCAAATCACTTTCTCCTCATTGTAATTTGATAGATTTGGCACATTCTGTCCCAGATTATGATATTTTGCGTGGTGCTTTGCTTTTGGAAGCTCATTATAGTTATTTTCCAAAAGGAACTATTTTTCTTTGCGTCATTGACCCTAGTGTTGGAGGAGATAGGCAGCCTATTATTGTAAAAAGTGGTGGCTATTATTTTGTTGGTGGATCGTATCGTTTTTTAAATGACCAAGCTTTTAAACCTTTAAATATTGGGCCAATGGCTGGTATTTTAAAAAATAAACTCTATTTTGCTTACTCCTACCAAATTACTATAAATGACCTTTCTGGATTTAACTCTGGTACTCACTCCATTACCATTGGCCTTAACATATTACAAGGTCTTATTAAATGCCCTTGTACTCTTGGTACCAGTTGGAGAAAATACAGAGCTGGACTGAATGAAAATAATTAATATTTGTAGGATAAATTAATTACTTTAAAATTAATTTTATATATTTATATAAAAAATCATTTATATATTTACATAAATTATTTAACCCAACTGAAATGCTTATAATTAGTGTAGTACATCAAAAAGGAGGGGTAGGGAAAACAACTCTTGCCTTAAATTTGGCACATTGTTTTGCTGAGAATTTACGAGTAGGAATATCTGATACGGACTTACAGGGAAGCATTTCTGAAATTAGTGAATTTATAGAGGGGATTGATTTAGTTCCTTTGGAGAGCATCCGTTCAAAAAAAGAGCTGCCCTACGATATTCTGATAATTGACACGCCTCCTTATTTGACTAATAAATTGAAAGATATTTTCTTATTGTCCGATTTCGTATTGATACCTACTAAGACTGGATATTTAGACGCACTCGCAATAAGAGCAACCATTGCTCTATTCAAAGAAGCTGCTTTGGAGAAAGAAAACTTAGAGGG
>CAKZOK010000159.1 GCA_937136415.1 uncultured Cytophagales bacterium
AACGTTAAGCCCATTTTCGCTAAGCCAATGTTATAAGCAATTATTTGTTGTTTAGTTGTGAAGAAACTAAGGCAAACGTGCGAAACTTTTATGTACTTATTTAAAGCAAATCAAGTTAGTTTTTTAAATAAAGTTCTACCCAAGAATTAACCTTTGATTTTCTCACTTGCCTGTTTTCCCACCTTTCTTTTACAGTTACTGCTGATATTCTGATATGAACATCTATGCCGTCTATCATATTATCATTTCTCATACAGATATAGAAATCTCCTACTAATGGTCTTGCCATTCTTTTATATGATAGTGGTCCATTTCCTCCCTCAAAATAAGAATATTGAATATCTTGCAGAAATAAACTGGCATTATTATAATCTGTAAACCAGTATTGAATATTATCTGCTCTATCATTTACTCCAAATTCTGCCCAACCTTTCAAAGCTATACTAGCCAAAGCAACAGAACCAGTAGGATCTATCGTAGCAAAATTATCTACCAAAGTTGAAGCTGTATTAAACATTCCTTTTTGTTTTTTAGCTTTCTGTTCTGCTTGTTGAAATATAGCTTCTGAACTTTTTCCAACTCCTAAATAATAAGACCAAAAGACTGTATTTTTGGGCAATGAAAAAATCACGGTTGATTCGTTTCGTTTTCCAGTTGCAGTTATAGAATGGACTCTTTCTACTTTATGGGTAATTATGGGAATAACTAATGTATCTATAGCCGCCAAGTATCTTTCATTTTCCATATAATAAGTCGTATCTCTTATAGTTTTTCTATATACTGTTGTATTGAAATTTTTAGTAGATTCATTTGCTGGAATACGTTGAATTTTAAATTTACATACACGACCAGAAATAGAAGAATTGCTAAATTTAAACTTATAAATACCTGTTTTATCAATCTGTATGGTTTTATTTTTTATCTTTTTTGTTTTATAGTCCATAAATTTAGACGAAGAAGGTAAGGCAATTATTTCTACTTCTTTTAAGTTTTTTCCTTTTACGACTTCAAAATTAAACACAATTTGATCCCCTTCACAAAAACCATAATAAAAATATTCATCGCCTAATCCTGAAATTTTCAATGTAGATTCTACTACATCAATAGTTTGTTGAGCTTCAACTGTCTGAAAAACGAATGCAGTAAATAAAAAAACAAATAAAATTAATCTCATAATGGACGAAAAAGTTGTATTCTACAAATAAGTAAGTGGAGGTTGAAAAAGTTATCTAGTCATCTAGAAATGATATTGTCAGTTTGAAAACAAGGTTTTCCAGTTGTCTAAAACGAGTTTGTCAGTTCTAAATACAGTTGTCTAGTTGCTTAAAAACGAGTGTGTCGGTTTTGAAAATCACATTTTTTTAAATCAAACCGTTAGTTTGTCAAATTACTCTGCTCTTTTTTTCTTTTAATTGCTTATAACGGTGTGGCTTGGCGAAAGTGGGATTTCTTAGCTCCTTCCCTCGCTAAACCTTCAAAAGTTTATTTTATGTTCAAATGTTTGTGTCAAAACGTTACGCCCATTTTTGCTAAGCCAATGTTATGAGCATTCATTTGTCCAGTTTACAAGTTCTGTTCTGATGCAAAAGTACATTTTTTTTTCTGTTCACAAAGTCAGTTCTTATTCAAGAAATGTTATGTAGTTATACCTAATAACTTTTCCAATCTCCAAATTTGTAAATTCGAAAGATGCTAAAACTATTACTATAACCTAAACTTGGGTTATTTTCATCATAGTTTACGTAAGTCTTTTCATCATCAAACAGTCCAACTCCTTCTGCATAAATATTTCCTTCTGATGTATATTTCTTAATATTTGCTTCATATTGAAATTTATGAAGTTCATTTTTAAATGTAAATGACTCTCCAATTGGGTATTCATATTGGATTTTTAATTCTTTAGTTGTCGGTTTAATTTGAGTATATAATGAATGAATATTTCCATTCGTATCATATATCTTTAGAGTATCAATCAATATTCCATTTTTATATTTGCCTTCAAGTTCCTTTTTTCCATTAAAAAGACTATAGGAATAAAATCTACCATTACGTTTACCATTTTCATAAGTAATGAACCAAAGTGTATTTCTGTCAGGTTCTATCCATAATCCCTTCTTCAGTCCAATTGCTTGATTAACATGTTTATATTGATTGATTGATAAACTGTCCGATTTTTTCTGTATTAGTTTTACTATTTCATTTTGAAATTTTTCAATTTCTGTTTCTTTAATATCTTGTCCGAATACAGTTGTTGAACAGATAAATGTTCCGATAATTAATAATAATAGTTTATTCATTAGTTTTTCTCTGAGAGTTTTTTCTGTCGAAAAGTCTATGTCAAAATGTTAGTTCTAAAGCAAAAGTGTTTTTTTTCTGTTCACTATCTCTGTTTTAGTTCAAAAACGGTTTGTTCTGCTAACTATTTTTGCTCTTTGTTTTCCTATGATTGCTCATAACGAATACGGCTTGGCGAACTCTTAGCTCGTTAAGCCACTAAAACCACTAAATTTTATTTTATTTTCAGTTGTCTGATTTACCTCGATAGCTAATTTCGCTAAGCCGATGTTGTATGATGTTAAATTTCCTTATTATGATAAACCTAAGAATAAATAATTTACATACAGATTTTATAGGTATTGTATGCAAACTCACTAGAGTTGGCGTACAACTTGAAAAAGAGTACGAAACTATTTTTGAAATAGGAAATTACGAGTTAGTTAAATTCTTGTTTGAATTTGACACACTTTTTATTTTTATAGATCAACCTCCAGTTGTACTAAATGGAAATACTTGGTTTTGTCTTAAAGAAATCGGTAATGATGACTTACACTGGTTTACACTAATGCAAATAATGGTCTGCTCGTGATATTCTAATATCATACAACAACTAGATAAACGAAACTATATAAAAAAAAGCCTTCAAATTAATTTTTGAAGGCTTTTTTTTTATTCAAATATTTTGCTTACTCGTGCATCAATTCGTTTTTCTATCTTATCAAACAAAGGTTTAGAGTTTCCTATAAATTGGCGTTGAGGTATTTTGATAGTACGATTTATTTCTTTCTTTTTAGTAAGAGCTAATCCTCTCCAGCTTGGCTTTTTGGTTTCGTAGAATTTTGCCCATGCGAATTTACGCATCTTTGGAGTGATAGAAATACTTTGCTCTATTTCTGCACCTTCATTGTGAGCCTGTGCGTATTTGACAGGCGTACCAATAACGATTTGTTTTGCCGTAGCTGACTTTACCTCTAAACTTTTTCGTAGATGTGCGCTACCTTTTCCAATCAATGTACCTCTATTTTTATCAGACTTTGAACCGTCATTGTTTTTTCTCTCTTCCCACTTCTTAAAAGTTCCTTTTTCATCGGTAAAGCCTTCATTTTTCCAGCTATCGTCGAAGTGATTTAGTGCATCGTTGGCTACTAATCTAGGCAAATCCTTTACAAGATATTTTTTTAGTTCTTGTTTTTTGGCTGCTAAATCTTTTCCTAAATGTTTTATATTTCGTTTTTTCATAGTGGTTATAGTCTTTTTGTGTTTGTAGGTCAAAGGCTTGCCTTTTACCTACATTGAAAATCATCAAATCAATTAAAAAAAACACCTTTAAAATATGTTTTAAAGGTGTTTTTTTTGTGGTTAGGATTCTTGATTTTGATTGATTTTGGTAAGCCTTTCGGTTTCTTCTTTTACAATCTTATTAAATAAGGTTTCTTTTTCTTTCGTATTATGCCCTCCTCCTCCAATGTGTACCATTCCATCATTAGATGATTTGTAAGCATAGACTTCATAAAATGCCTTTTTTTGAGCAGCTTTTTTTATTTCTTTTGGTGTCATAATTTGAATTGTGTTACTTCAATTTGTAATAATTTTAATAAGTTTTCAAGTGCTGTTTTGTAGGCTTGACTAGCTGGTTGTTCTTCAATAGCTTCATCAAATAAATCTGCAAACAAATCATTTAGATATTTTTCATTGTCTTTTTGGTCTGTCCAAATGTTGTTTTTTCTTAATGCAGAAAAACCAACACCATCTTTATAAACCACTCTTATTTCTGCCATATTATAATTAGAGGCAGCTACAATATCTCCAATACTAAAATAAGGAAAGAAATCGGGTGTAGGGTGGTTGTGCGTAAATACTAAATTTTTATGTTTAGTAGTTATCTCTTTGATTTTTTTATCTGAAATAGGAACAGTAGAAGCATCTCCTTCAAAGATATACAACTGTTTGCCGTTCTTATCATAAATATACGCAAACTCTTCTTTTTTGTTTTTGATATATTGTTCGGCTTCGTTTAAATTTTTTCCGTCAAGTTTTAATTGTTTGGCTTCAAAAGGTTTTTTGTTGTCATTATTGCCCTCTTTCGAACTCAACCCCACTTGTTTCTTGATATTTTCTTTTTGTTTTGTCGTCAAATCTTTTGAATATCCGTGTTTTGTATCATCAAACACCTTTGCCGTTTTTCCTACATTTTCGCTAAATCCTTCTTTCGGTTGTGGCAGGTCTTTAGGTAATTTGGTTTCTGTTCCTTCCTCTAATTTACGAACAGAACAACGACAATTAAAACCCAAAGGGGGATAATGTGTATTCCAAAAACTATCCTCTACCTTTCGAATAATGCCGTTTAGCTTACGATGTTCTGAACGAACGGCAGCATCTCCCTGTGTCCTAAATTCCAAATAAGGAAACAAATCTTTATCCCTTTGTATTTCTTGCCATTTTTTGGCTGCTTGTGCCGATGATACAGAAGTATTATATTCTGCTCTTAGCCAGTTTTGATTGTAGTTGTCTAATAATGGATTTGCTACCTTTTGAAATTGTGAAAAAGTACGCAGCTTGCCGTTTTCATCTATCAATAATTTAGCTAAATCATCGCCTATTTTATGCGTTTTGAAGGCTGCAAAAACACTTTGATTATATGATAATTCATTGAAAAATGATTTATCACTATCAGGAATATTTTCATAACCTTCACTAATTGCAGCTTGTAAAATCTCATTATAGATATTGAAAACGGCTTTTGATATAAAACCTTTTTTTAGCTTTGCTTCAAAGACTTCTTTTATAAAAGTTCCTAAATCAATATCAAATTCTAGTTCATTTTCAGTATCTGAATTACGACAACAAAAATCAAGTTCGGAATTTAAAGACTTTTTTTTTTGATGCGAACTGGTGCGTTCGGCCGCTAACTCTTTTTCTTCTGTTTTTTGTTCTTTACTCTCTTTCGGTTTTGGAAGATTGTATTTTTCATAAAAATAGTTTGGGTCAATATCTACTAAATTTTTTAGTTGTAAATCTATTTCTATTTGTTCTTTGGTAGATAGATTTTCAGAAGTATCAAACTTAAACTTTCCATTTTTGAGAGGATAGCCAAAAGCAATTAGTTTTTCTTTTAAATCCCAGTTCAAAACATATTCTACAAACTGCATATCATCAAAAGCAATATCATCTTGTTGCGCTTGGTGTACTTCGGCTTGACTTCGTGAACTTCCATTTTCTGTTGTCATTGTTTGTCCTAAAATCAAAACAGAAAGCTCACTTTTCAAGTCGTTTGAAAAATCTAAATGTACAGTAGAATTTGTACTACTACTTGCTACTAATTCCAAATCTACCAAATCTTTAGGCATTACGATTGATGCACTATTTCCACTTTCTTGAGCCACTTTGTTAGCTTCTGATTGTGCCGTTAGATTCATATAATCGTAGGTAAACTTACGAGTAGGCGAACCAAACATTTCCACAAAATTAGCAAAATCTACTTTTCCATATTTTTTGAAAATAGCATTTGCAGCAGCAATATTCAAAAGTCCTAAATCTTTTTTGGCTATTTCTAAAGTGAATTTATTATAGGGTTCTTCTCTATAATTAATCCCTTCTGTATCATACGGACTTGTTAATCCAATAATTCCTAATTCGGGTCTTACGTGTTGGCGAGGTACTAAATGCACCTTATCAATCATTTTATTAAAAAACTCAAATTCTACTAAAGTATGCCCCCAAAAAATCGTTTCCATAATGTACTCTATCAAATCACGGAAAAAAGGAGCTTCAAAAAGTTCGTTGGTTTGTTCGTTTATTTTTCCGTCCTTTTCTACAAAAACGATTTTCTTGTTTTTTACATTCCTAATTCGCTTACTAATAATAGCCGATAAGTGAGCATCTAAAAGTATTTCATTATAGATTTCATATAAACGCTTACGAACTGGATTATGTATGTTTTCTGCTGACTGCAAAGCCGAACGCCAACTATCAATTTGTATTTGATAGCGTTCTAATTTTTGTACAGTTATTTGACTATTCAGAATTTGAATAGCTTGGTTTTTTGGTGTTGCTTTTTTAGCCATAATTTAATTGAATTACGAATTACGAATTAGGAATTAGGAATTACGTAATTCGTAATTCGTAATTGATTTAGTAGTTATTTGAACGCTTAGGAAATCCATTATACGAAACAAGGCTTGTATTTTCGCCTGTTGTTTCGTCTTGTTTTACTGGTAAGTCTGGGTTTAATTGTCCTTTGCTTACCATTTTTAACCAGTTTATAGCAGCTTCGTAGCGAATACCTCTTATTTCAGGAACTTGTTTTGGAATTATTCGTGCCGTGATATGATAAACCATTATATCCACCAAATACATTACTATCAATCTATTTCTATACTCTACAAAAGGAACAGGAATAGGATTTGGTAAAGCTGTAAAAATAAGTCCTGTATCATACCGAGTAGAAAGGTAGCTTTCCATTTCTGCAATACTAGACAATTCTATATCACTCAAAATCATTTCCTTTTCGGTTGGTGTGATAGCGTTTAGAATATAGGTTTCTATTTGTGGCAAAAGGTCGGTTTCTAAAAGGAAATTCATAATTAATTATTTTGAATTATTTTGATATATTTGAGTTTGTAAAACCTATCTTTATTTAACCTCAAATTTCCAATACGATGAAAGAAGCACCTAATAAAATTGTAGAATCAGCTATTAATGCTGAAGCTTTATCAAGAGCTATATTAGAACATTATTGTAAAACCATTTCAGAGCTTACAGGAAAGTCTGAAATGGAAATTAAAAATGAAGTTTTAGAAATAACAAACAAACAATTTGAAAAAGTAAAAGAAAGGATTAATCCACAATCAAAGTAGCATCATTTACGGCTTTAGAGAGTGTAGCTGCTATTTGTTTTTTTATTTTCTTCTTGTCTTTTTTGCTTTTACACACACAAATAGTGATTTCTTGTACTAGATTTTCAATTTTGATAGTTACGTTTTTAGTTTCGTTTTGATTTTTCATGATGATTGTAAATTAAAAATGGAAAATTGAATTTCAGACCCTAAGGGTTTTGAAAACCCTTAGGGTCTAGTTGTTAATAAGAGTTTTTGCGAGTACGTGAATAAAAAGTAGGTAAAGGCGCATTTGCAAGTTGTACGCTTCTTTGTAATTGCCAAATTGCGCCTTCCAAACTATCAGGAAAATCATCAGGCGTTCGTGTTCCTTGTTCAATAGAAAGAAGCTGCTCAACGGCTGCTTTAAAGTCTGGACTTTCTTTTCTTTCTTCGTTCCAAAACAAAATACCACGTTCAAACAAAGGAGAAATAGATTCTATTCTACCAAACTTTTCAGGCTTTTTACGGTCATCTTTTCGGATTGGTAATTGCATCTTTCTTGTTTCGCCTTCTTTTACAAATTCTTGTAATAATAAATCTTGTGCAAAACTGGTTTCCATCATAAAGGAAATTGGAACAGGTAAATTATGCCATTCTTCGAATAAATCATAATGCCATCTTACCATTTCAGAAACGGTACATTGTCTAACAAAACACCTCAAAATATAAAACCTCCCTTTTGTGTCCACGGCTAAAGCTACCGAAGCCTTAAAATCTGCCGTACTTGTATTTTTAAAACTTGGGTCGGTATAGACTATTATTCTTACAAAGTTTTTATAGTCTGCTTTTGTGATTTTTCGGTATTCAATCCATTCATTTTTAAATACCGTCCCTTGTGAAATTGGATTATTAAAAAACTCTTTTTGGGCATTTCGCCAACCCATAAACTGAATAGCTTCTTGTATTTCTTTTAGAGTATATTTTTCTTTCCAATTAATACGACCGTTCTTGTCAAGAGCATTTATTATAGTATGATAAATTCCTTCAATTTTGGTAATGTTAGCCAAAACAGAATTAGAATGAATCCTATTACCCACAATAATAAATCTACCTCTACCCATATCTAAAGCACCAAAAAGAGCTGTTTGAATCCATTCTACAAGTTTGCGAACTCTTTTTGGATTGAGTACCAATTCATCGTCATCAATATCATCACAAACGATATAGTCTGGACGATGTGCGCCCTTACGAATACCTCTTGGGCTTTGTCCACGTCCTAAAGCAAAGAAAGCGCACCCATCGGTAGTAGAAAATTCGCCTTCTCTCCAATCTCCAAATTTAAACTGCAAACCAAAATCAGCAATATACCTGCTATTGTTTGCGAGTTCGGCTTGCAAATCTCCCAAAAGCTGATTTGCCTTATCATTAGATTTACTAACCAAAACCATTACATTCAATTCTCCCCTAGCTTTAAGCCACATCGGAATCATACAGCAAAAAGTCATTGACTTTGCGTGTCCCCTCGCCCACTCAAAAACGGCTTTTAAATTTTTGGTTTTGAGAATCTTTTTTGCAGCCTGTATATGAAACTTACCGACTTTAGAAGTAGCCAAATGAGGAAAATAATATTCAACGAATTTTGAATAATCCTTTTTGAGTGATTCAATGCGCTGTTCTTTTTCCTTTGTGGTTTCTGTTTTAAGTCGGTTTGTGTCGGTGGCTTCTCTAATGGTTTTACATTGCAAAAGCCATTTTTCGTAGGCTTCCTGTAATGGTTTTTTTCGTTTTATCATTTAACTGGTAATTGAACTGACAAATTTATCTTGGTATTCTTGTGTCGTAAGTAAAAACTGTATAGCTTCTTTTTCCTCAAAAGTCATAAGGTATTCATTGAAGCGATGAAAAACCTCAAAAACATTTACAAGACTTGTTTTGTCAGTTTTAAATTTTTCAATAGCATTTGCCATTTTTACCATTTCGTCCCCACTTGTTTTTGGGTCTGCTGATTTAATGGCTGCATTTCTCAAAAGATTTCTTTCTATCATATAAGGAGTGAGAATAATTCCTCCTTTCATTTCCTCCCAATTTTGTGAGTTTATCCAACTTGATATTGTGTTTTCAGAAACATCTACCAGTTCGGCTATTTTCTTAGCATCATAAGTAGTGTTGATATACAATTCAAGAGCTAGTTTGTACTCTTTCTTTTTTTGAGGTTTAAAGCCTTTTTTATCCTTTTCTTTATCAATACTCATAATTTTAGCAATCGTTTGTTAGAATTGAAATTAAACAGTGGTTAAACGGTTTCTAATTGTTTTTGCAACTCTGCAATTTCTTTTAGCCGTTGTTGTTCCTCTACTGCCATTTTCAATAAGGCTAAATAGACATCTACCCTAGATTTGGTAAGCCCTTTAGCAATTCGATAAATTTGGTGGTAAGTCATACCAAATTTATCAGCCATGTCAGTAGCATACCATTTGGGTAATTTCTTACGCAAGTCTTTTAGTTCTATATCCATTGGTAGTGAAGTGTTCATTTTAGTAAAGTAAAGGTAAAAATTGCTAATCAAATTATCTAATAAGTGCAAAAAGCTACAAAAAATTGCAAAGGATTTAATAAAACTACAAAAAATTGCAAAAAGCTACAAAAAATTGCAAAAAAGTAGAAAGTATGGTAAGTTTTTATGCCGTAGTTTTGAAGTATCAATTAAATAACTCATTTGATTAGCATTTTAAATGAAAGTAAAAGCCGTTTTTTATGACGATAGCGTTTTAGATGATTATTCACAACGCATATTAGTAGAGGGGATAGACTTAAAAAGGTTTTCTAAAAACCCTGTTCTATTGTTTATGCACAATTACGATTCTTACCCTGCTGGTCGTATTACAGAAATACGAAAAAAAGGAAGTCAGTTGATTGGAGAGGTGGAATTTGACATGAACGATGAATTTTCGGCTCGTGTTGGTCAGAAGTACGCAGATGGTTTTATGAATGGTTTTAGTATTGGAGTTTTGAAACAGGAAAGTTCTGACGATGAAACTCTATTACTAGAAAGACAAAAAAAACCTACTATCTCAAAATCTGAATTGTATGAAATTTCTTGTGTTTCTGTTCCTTCTCATGAAGATGCTATTGTTATCCGAACCACGAATAAAGAAAAAGAAAATGAGTTATTGCGTTCCGTTTTTTATCAGAACCAACATTTAGAAACCAAACAAGAACCAGTTATGGACTTAGAAAAATTAGCAACTAGACTGTCTTTAGGAAAAGATAAGGCAGATGAAACAAGTATTTTATCAGAAGTGGATAAACTTTTAAAACGTGCTAGTGATGCCGAAAAACAAGTAACCGACTTGCAAAAAGTAACAACCGAAAAAGACAAAACGGTAACTACTTTAGAGGAACGTTTGGCAAACTTAGAGGAAGCACAAAAAACGGAAAAGGTAGATTTACTTATTCGTGGTGCAGTAGAAAGCCAAAAAATCACGCAAGCCGAAGGGGAGAATTACAAAAAACTAGCTTTAGTTGATTATGATTCGGTAAATGAGCTTCTATCAAAAAAGACAGGGTATCAACCTATCTATAACCAACTCGCTCAAAAACAGCAAACTGATGGTTGGGAAAAAAAGAAAGCTGAACGCAGCTCTTTGAAATTTTCGGATTGGCAAAAAGACTATTCAAGCGATTTGGCTTATGCACGAGAAAATGATAAAAACTTCTACGATTCTATTTTACCAAAACGCTAATCTAATTAAAAATTAGAAGTTAATGCAATAGCGTATTTAATTCATTACCAATTTTAAATTCTTAATTCTTAATTAAATTATGGCGGTAACAAAAGAAATTTGGGTAAACTATCTTATAGAAAGGCTTTTGGCTGATAATAGTTTCCTTAAAACAGTAGTAAATGAAGACGGGAGCGTCATTAATGGCACTATTGTTCATAAACCTCAACAAGGAGGTAAAGCTGGTGTTAAACGAAATCGTAGTTCCTTGCCAGCTACTATTGTTAAGCGAAATGACGGCTCAACAGTTTATGTTTTGGCAGAATATACAACTGACCCAACGCTTATTCCAAACATTGAAAAATACGAGTTATCGTATGATAAAATGCAATCTGTTCTTGGC
>CAKZOK010000160.1 GCA_937136415.1 uncultured Cytophagales bacterium
AGCTTTGATATTATTAAAAACCATATTCCATTAAAACAAGGATTGCGACATCTCTTGGAAGAAGGCGAATGAGTTACCCAAAGAGCATTAAAAACCATATTCCATTAAAACAAGGATTGCGACAAGAACAAGTACGCAAGACCAAAATTTAGGTCTTGATGATTAAAAACCATATTCCATTAAAACAAGGATTGCGACGCTACTAGAGTATGTCCAATAGATTCTGCGGCAGCAGATTAAAAACCATATTCCATTAAAACAAGGATTGCGACGCAAGTCCTTGCGTCTTGGACAGAACCTGAAGAAGATATTAAAAACCATATTCCATTAAAACAAGGATTGCGACTGTTTGACTACCAACACTTCAAAGGTAAGAATAATTATTATTAAAAACCATATTCCATTAAAACAAGGATTGCGACAGTACAACCCTTTTGGTGTACTGAAAAGAAACCCATATTAAAAACCATATTCCATTAAAACAAGGATTGCGACCCAACACTTCAAAGGTAAGGATAAATAATTTAATAAAATTAAAAACCATATTCCATTAAAACAAGGATTGCGACTTAAATTTGAAAAGTTCATAGTATTGTGATTTAATTAAAAACCATATTCCATTAAAACAAGGATTGCGACTCTAACATATTCATACTACGATAAGTCGCAAGACCTTATTAAAAACCATATTCCATTAAAACAAGGATTGCGACCTCTATGATAACCTATAAGGCGAGTCTATAAAATATATTATTAAAAACCATATTCCATTAAAACAAGGATTGCGACTGTTTATCCGATGACCGTGATTTCGGTCCTTGGGAATATTAAAAACCATATTCCATTAAAACAAGGATTGCGACACGAATATTAAAATCGTCACAGACTTTATTGAATTAAAAACCATATTCCATTAAAACAAGGATTGCGACAATTTCTAAAGTTTTTTGTTTTATTGTTTGTTATGAATTAAAAACCATATTCCATTAAAACAAGGATTGCGACAAGTAGATTTATATTGTTACAACTATCGTGAGATATAATTAAAAACCATATTCCATTAAAACAAGGATTGCGACCAATAGAGCCTGGAGGATATAAGGTTCAATTCACATTAAAAACCATATTCCATTAAAACAAGGATTGCGACTTTTTACTGCAATTGGTAGAGGTTTGATAATACTTATTAAAAACCATATTCCATTAAAACAAGGATTGCGACCTCTTCGAAACTTAGCTCCTGATTCTCTACCTGCTCTTATTAAAAACCATATTCCATTAAAACAAGGATTGCGACGATATGTATCTAAATAGTTACAAAAATCTTTTGCATATTATTAAAAACCATATTCCATTAAAACAAGGATTGCGACGGCATATTTACAATAAATCCGTTTTCAAAGCTACCATTAAAAACCATATTCCATTAAAACAAGGATTGCGACTGTTTTCTGACTGCTTGCCATACTCGCTTGAATACTTTATTAAAAACCATATTCCATTAAAACAAGGATTGCGACCAGCAAGGGCTGTGCCCCCACCTTTGTTGCACGATTAAAAACCATATTCCATTAAAACAAGGATTGCGACATCTTACTGTAACGATTAACAACCTTTAGCAAACTAGATTAAAAACCATATTCCATTAAAACAAGGATTGCGACTCTTAGGAGGACGCCCCGTTGTGGGTCAGTTCGATTAAAAACCATATTCCATTAAAACAAGGATTGCGACAAAATTAGCTACTTTAGTTTCTAAAGCATTTACATATTAAAAACCATATTCCATTAAAACAAGGATTGCGACATCTTTAAAGGTTGTAAGATTCCTAAAAGGAAACCGTATTAAAAACCATATTCCATTAAAACAAGGATTGCGACACCTGCTGCGTCTTGGTGTTATGAAACAATTACAGATTAAAAACCATATTCCATTAAAACAAGGATTGCGACAACAATTGTCTAGTAGTATTTAAGTCTCCAAGAATGGCTATTAAAAACCATATTCCATTAAAACAAGGATTGCGACGTTTGTTTTGGCAAAAACGCAAGTTCTTCTGTTGGGTATTAAAAACCATATTCCATTAAAACAAGGATTGCGACCGGTTTGAAGGATTAGAGAATATTGATCATAAGTGTATTAAAAACCATATTCCATTAAAACAAGGATTGCGACAGTTTATACTTTCCATAAGACATCAAGTGTAATCCTATTAAAAACCATATTCCATTAAAACAAGGATTGCGACCAGCACGAGAAGTTAATCCCGTACTGTTTTTGGATTAAAAACCATATTCCATTAAAACAAGGATTGCGACTGTTTAGGTTAAACATTTCTCTACTAATAATAATTATTATTAAAAACCATATTCCATTAAAACAAGGATTGCGACCCGATATACTGAATCCGTAAATGATAAGATTCGCCTTGAATTAAAAACCATATTCCATTAAAACAAGGATTGCGACAATACAAACCGTTTTTATAAAGTAGTAAATGATATTATTAAAAACCATATTCCATTAAAACAAGGATTGCGACTAACAATAAAGAATAAGTCTAGAATATTAGTTGATATTATTAAAAACCATATTCCATTAAAACAAGGATTGCGACAAATCGTAGCGAGGGATTGGGAGGCGAGGAACGAGTAAATTAAATTCTCACGACTCTCGCCCCTATTTGGTATGTTCATAAAAATTTTATCCGTAGTTTTGGGTAATCCAAAATAACTCTGTCAATAGTCAAACATATTTTTTGTTGTAAAGTATGATAATTAAGAGTTTGGCTGTGCCGAGCTGTTGGTTGTAGAGTTAATAGGATTGAAAATACAGATTAATACAAAAAATTATTAAAATAATTATAAGTTTTATTTAAATAAAGGGTTTAAAAATGAAATACTACAATTTAGTTGCAGAATGTAATGGTTACGACTCAGTACAAGAATTTTGTACTTACTTTAGAGAAAATAATGCTGTTTTGTCCAATGGAAAACGAATAGCAAGTGAAGCAAATGCAATGCGTAGAGGTGATGGACACTGGGTCGCCTGTATTTCTTTTGAAGGATTAATGGCTTTTGATAGCGAAGAAGAATTAGAATATGCTCAAAAAAATGCACTTTCTTCTAGCATAAATTCTGATTTTTTGCAAGAAGCCGTTTCAGAAATTTTTTCTTTACTTTCAGTTGCTCCTTCTTATAGAGCAGCAGCTTTTGGAGTTGATGCCATTGATGCGTTTTCTCAAATGGCTATTGAAGAAATTATTTTGCAAAATGCCTCTTTTGGCTATTTATTTTTGACAGACACAGCTTGGGAACGATTAGGCGAACCCAAAGGCTTTGAAAATTTTACAGAGGGATATTATTGGAATCCTAATTAGTCCCAAAGCCAAACTGTCCTTTTAAAAGAGGACAGTTCGATAAAAATCTAAAATCCTCTTTCTCCCAAAAGAGGCACAAAACGAAAACCTTCAAAAGTTTCTTGTTGGATAGTTTTTTCGTCTTTTTTGGTATAACGACACATAATCTGATTTTTACGATTTCCGACAGGCACAATTATCTGCCCTCCGATATTTAATTGTTCGAACCATTCTTTAAAACTTTGAATAGAATTTGGTGTGGCTGCTGTAACCAAAATTTTATCGTAAAGAGCATTTTTGAAATATCCTTTTGAACCATCTCCACAAACTAAACCAATACTTTGAAAGTCAAAATTATCTGAATATTTAGATATATTTTCTAATGTCTGTTTTGCTTTTAGATATAGATTTTGATGAAATTCTATACTGGTAATTTGTGCGCTTTTATTCTTACAAATTTCTGCTAAAATAGCCGTTTGATAACCTGAACCTGTTCCAATTTCAAGGATTTTGATGGTATCTTTTTCTTTATTTTCCTCTAAGTTTAAGAGTTGAGTTTGATAAGCTACCGTATAAGGTTGCGAAATTGTTTGTCCTTCTCCGATAGAAAAGGCTTTGTTTTGGTAGGCGTGTTGCGAAAAAGCACTATCCATAAAAAAATGCCTAGGAATGGTTAGAATGGCATTCAAAACCTGTTCATTTTTTATTCCCATTTCCATAATTTCATCAACAAGTTGTCTTCTCAACCCTTGATGTTTGTAGGTATCTTTTTGCATTTTTTTTGATAGAATAAGGTATATTTAATTTTGCATCTTTACTTATTTCAGACTTCTGACTTTATTCCCCTTCAATCATTTTTATAAAAATATCATTTATTGAAGGTAATTTTTCTTGCATAGAAATAATTTCATATTCATTTACTAATTCTTGTAAGAGTGCATTTTTCGCTACATTTTCATTTATTTTGACTGAAGTAATATAGGTTTTGAAATCTGTTTGTTTGCTTTCTTTCAACACATCAAATGAATTTCCACTTTGCAAAATTGGTTTGTCTGTCTGCACTTCAAAGATATGCGTTCTGTGGCTCATTTTTATATCAGCCTTTTTTCCTTCCAATATTTTATGTGATTTATTAATTAGTGTTATTGTATCACAGAGTTCTTCTACTGATTCCATTCTATGCGTCGAAAAAATAATAGTTGTGCCTTTTTGTTGCAGTTTAAGGATTTCATCTTTCAAAAGATTGGCATTTATTGGGTCAAAACCAGAAAAAGGCTCATCTAAAATAAGTAGTTTTGGGTCGTGCAAAACAGTAGCCACAAACTGTACTTTTTGCTGCATTCCTTTTGAAAGCCCTCCTACTTCTTTGCTCCACCATTCTTTCATTTCAAAAGTATTCAGCCAATATTTTAATTTTTTCTGAATTTCAGTTTTTGGGATTCCTTTTAATCTTGCCAAATACATAAGCTGTTCGCCTACTTTCATTTTTGGATAAAGCCCTCTTTCTTCTGGCAAATAACCTATTTGAGAAATATGTTTGGGGGCTAATTCTTCTCCTTCAAACAGAATTTTGCCACTATCTGCGCCCGTAATTTGAGTAATAATACGAATCAAAGATGTTTTTCCTGCTCCATTTGGCCCTAAAAGCCCATAAATACTTCCCTTTGGAATGGTAAGGCTAACACCTGCCAAAGCCGTATGATTATGATATTCCTTTCGGACATCTGAAATAGTGAGAATATTTGTATCGTTTTGCAAAATTAAAATGGGATAAAGATGAGTTTGTCGTTTATTTTTTCTAAGAACAAAAATACATAAGATAAATGAATATTTAGACGAATTTTACTTTATCCAAACTACTTTTTCTTGAACTGGCTTTCGTGTTGCTTCTTTTATCAATCCTTCTTTTGGGACACCCAAATACAAAAAACCTACAATTTTTTCATTTTCTGATAAGCCCAACTGTGTATGTGTTTGTTCTGCATAAACTAGCGCACCCGTTCCCCAATAACTCGCCAAACCATAAACAGTTGCTGAAAGTTGTATATTCTGAATAGCGCACGCCACAGCTTCTATATCTTCAATTTCTGGAATACGTGGGTTCTGATTTGTTTTTGCCACAACCACAATGATATGTGAAGATTGGCTCATTCTATCACGCAGCTTAACTACTTTTTCATTTTTATAATTTTCTTTTGGGGTTATTTTTTTATATAGTTTTATCAAAAAATCACCCAATTTATTTCTTTTATCATCTGCAAAAACAAAAAAACGCCAAGGTTCTATTTTTCCATGATTAGGCGACCATGTAGCATTTTCTAAAAGCTGCCAAATTATTTTATCATCAATTTTTTCTCCTGTGCATTCATGAGGATAAATTGTTCTTCTATTTTTGATGAGTTGATTTATTTGTGTTGGTGTGATTGTCGTGGTTTTCATAGTTTATTATTATGTAAGGTCTATTTGTTTTCGACAGAGCAGGAAGCCTCTTGTAGGTATTGCATACAAAAATACTCAAAATTTACTGGACACTAGATGTATTTGCTGTTCTGTGAGTCACAGAACAGGGAAAAACACCGTTCGTTGGTGTTTTAGCGTAGCGACACCAACAACTTTTTAACTCATGTCCAGTACTCTAGTATTGCGTACAAAAATACTCAAAATTTTGCTTTTGCTTTTAGAGTTTAATAAAAAAAATAATCTTTTTCTATTTTCAAACAGAAATACAATTTTTGATGTTATGATGATAATTTTTCTGAATTTCCTTTTTATATTTACTTCTAGGTAACTGACGAAATGACAGAACAATTATTTTTTGAGTAGAGAAAGCATTATTTTTGCACAACTTAGAAAATACAAATCAAATTTGTTGAGAAAGATTTTAATCATTTTTCATTATATATTTAATTCATTTATTCACTAAATAAAAATATTTTTATTATGGCAGCTATTGAAGCAACACAAGCAACTTTTACAGAACTTATCTCTTCTAACCAACCTGTTTTGGTTGATTTTTGGGCAGAATGGTGTGGCCCTTGTCAGATGATGACTCCTATTGTTCATGAGCTTGCAGAAGAATATACAGGAAAAGCAAAAATTGCAAAAGTAGATGTAGATTCAAATTCTGAACTTACTGTAAAATATGGTGTTCGTAATATTCCTACAATTCTTATCTTCAAAGATGGCGAAATTGTAGAGAAAATTGTGGGTACAACTACTAAAAAAGAACTTCAAAATCGTATTAATAAATTGGTACAACCAGCTTAATATAAGATACATTGTAGTTTACAAAACTCTATTTTCTTCTTTTTGAAGAGAATAGAGTTTTTTTTATGAATAATAAGTATTATTTCGAATCAAAAATTTATCTTTGTGGAAAATCAAGAAATTATTTTAGTAATTTGTCTTTTTAATCTACCATTGATTGAAATAATAATTACAACACATTTATAAAAAAACACACAAAATTATGATTATTGGTGTTCCAATGGAAATCAAAACCGACGAGAGTCGTGTTGCTCTTACTGTCGGTGGCGTAGCCGAACTTATTCATCACGGACATACTGTTTATATTCAAAAAGGAGCAGGTATTGGAAGTGGTTTTCCTGATGCTTTATATGAAAGTGTAGGAGGGAAAATATTGCCTACCATCGAAGAAGTATATGCTATTGCAGATATGATAATGAAGGTAAAAGAGCCAATTGAGCCTGAATACAAACTTATCAAAGAAAATCAAGTCGTATTTACTTATTTTCATTTTGCGTCTTCTGAGCCACTCACAAAAGCAATGATTGATGCAAAAGCTATTTGTATTGCTTACGAAACTGTTGAGGAAGCTGACCGTTCTTTGCCTCTTTTAATTCCTATGTCAGAAGTTGCAGGGCGTATGTCTGTCCAACAAGGTGCAAAATATTTGGAAAAACCAATCAAAGGACGTGGTATTCTTTTGGGTGGAATCCCTGGAGTTCAGCCTGCCAAAGTACTTGTTTTGGGTGGTGGAATTGTAGGAACGCAAGCTGCAAAAATGGCTGCTGGTTTGGGTGCTGATGTTACCATAATGGATATTAGCTTGCCTCGTATGCGTCATCTTGATGATATTATGGCTGAAAATGTAACAACGATTATGTCTAACCAATACAATATCGAACAAGCTATTCAAGAATCAGATTTGATTATTGGAGCTGTTTTGATTCCTGGTAGAAAAGCTCCTCGTCTGATTACTCGTGATATGCTAAAATTGATGCGTCCTGGTACTGTGCTCGTTGATGTAGCTGTCGATCAAGGTGGCTGTTTCGAAACTACTAAAGCAACAACACACCGTGACCCTACTTTTATTATTGATGATGTTGTTCATTACTGCGTTGCCAATATGCCAGGGGCTGTTCCTTATACTTCTACTGTCGGACTTACCAATGCAACTTTCCCTTATGCTATTCAATTAGCCAACAAAGGGTGGATAAAAGCTTGTAAAGAAAATAAAGAATTATTACTAGGACTCAACATTGTTAAAGGTGATATTGTCTATGAAGGTGTTGCAGAGGCTTTTGACTTGCCTTATGTAGATGTAAATACAATGTTTGAAAAAGAAATGGCACACTAACTTTATAGTTTATTCCGAAATTTTAGTGTAAAAATAACATCTTGTATTTTTTTCAAACTTAGAGTACAAACTAGATGAAAATTATTTAAAAAAAGACTACTCTACCCTACTTTTTTAAACAAGACAAAATCGCTAAAAAATCGAAAGAATCATTTTATTTCATCAAAAAAAACACCTTTTTATCAAAATATTGGTTAGAAGGTATTTTTTTTGCAGCATTTAAAATCATTTTTTCGTAAAGGAATAGAAATTATTCAAAATTTATTCTTACTTTTTTATGAAAAAAAATCATATTTTAATTCCTTATCTCAAAACTACATTCTTTGTTTTGCTTCTTTTCAATTTTTCTAGCTGTGATAAATGCTCAGATATAGCCTGTTTTACGCCTCCAGAACCTTTTCATTTTCAATTAATTGATAAAGTAACAAATCAAAATTTACTTCAAAACGGAACTTATACCCTTGCTGATATTCGCATAAAATCTATTGCAGGTAATAATTTTCATACCCTACAACTAGATTCAGCAGAAACAGAAGGGCAAAAACACTTTTTTTTGATAGACCATGAAATTGGTTGGGAAAATGGAGAAGAATCTAAAAATTATATCCTATCAATAAAAGATTCTTTGGAATACAATTTTGTTTATCATAGTGAAAAAAAATCAGAAAATTGTTGTAGTTTTTATCAAAAAAAAGAAATTGATTTTGCTCCACTAAATAGCACAGAACTCAACTCACCTATTGGTTTTATATATAAAATTGAATTATAGACAAATTATATCTCAAAATTTACGATATTTGTTGCTTGTACACTTTTACACTTGTGCAAAATTTTATACATTCTTTTTCCTAAAAATCGAATATATAATAAGACAATTAGCAGAACTGCTTTTTAATAAAGGGCAGTTCTCTATTTTTTAATCTTTCTAATATAACCAATTTGGATATACTATTCTAACAAATTATGACAAAACACTTCTCTATATTTTTTATTTCTCTCCTTTTGTTTGTAACTTCTACTTGCATTTTGAGTAGTTGTGACTCTAAAAAAGAAAATGATATGAAACTACCCAATGGCATTTGGCGTGCTACCCTACAACAAGAAGGAGCTACTCTACCTTTCAACTTTGAAGTAAATTATCAAAATGATACTCTCCCAACTTTTACCCTCATTAATGGAGAAGAAAAAATTATTTTAGATAATGTAACCAAAAATGAAAATACATATATAATTCCGATGCACATTTTTGAAGGTGAAATAATTGCAGAATGGAATCCAAACACAAAAAAATTAAATGGAAAATGGCATCGCAGAAGTTTTACAAACGCAAGTGAATTAGATTTTTCGGCTACTCCAAATACAAAAACTCGCTTTGAAGCAAATCAGAAAGCAAAATTTGATTTGAGTGGAAAATGGGAAACCTATTTTGTGTCACAAGGAGATTCTAGTGCAGCTTTGGGAGTTTTCGAAAAAACAGACCCAACTCTTGTAGATGGAAATTTGAAAGGCACATTTTTGACAGCAACAGGAGATTACCGTTATCTTTTTGGAAGTGTTTCGAATGATTCTTTATACTTATCTTGTTTTGATGGCTCTCATGCATTTCTATTTGTGGCAAAAGCAGAAGATAAAAATACTCTAAAAGGAAAATTTTGGGCAGGAAAAGGACAACCTATTGATTTTGTTTCTACTCGTAATCCAGATTTTAGCCTACCAAAAGCCGACACACTTACCTACCTAAAAGAAGGATATGAAACAATCGCTTTTGAGTTTCCAAATTTAGAGGGTAAACTTATTTCTTTAGAAAATCCTAAATATGATGGAAAGGTAAAAATCATACAACTTTTAGGCTCTTGGTGTCCAAATTGTATGGACGAAACCAATTTTTTGACTGAATTACATACTACCTATAATCAAAAAGGATTAGAAATAATTGGATTGGCTTATGAGCAGACCGAAGACTTTGAAGATGCAAAAAAACGTCTGAATAGAATGAAAAAACGCTTAAATGTAGATTATGAAATTCTGTTTGCTGGGCGTGCAGACAAACAATTTGCAGCACAAACATTGCCGATGCTCAATCATGTAATGTCTTTTCCAACGACCATTTTTATAGACAAAACAGGAAAAGTAAGAAAAATACATACAGGATTTTCAGGAAAAGGAACAGGTCAGGTATATGAAAATTATGTAGAAAAAACAACCAACTTTGTAGAACAATTATTGAGTGAGTAATCAGATTATTCTCTTAAAATTTGTCTTTTTTATTCAACAAACATCTTTATTGCTCAATAATATCTTCTATACAATTAAATTCAAAAACTGCTTTTGATTAGGTATAATTAAATTTTTATTGAGCAATAAAAAAGAATAAAGTATTGTGATTTTAGTGTTATTTTATTAAAAAATTAACAAATATAAAATTAACAATAAAAAAATTTGTAATTTGCATATTCATTTTAAATAAAAAAACAATATTTTAGAAACTTTATCCAAACAGGTAATACAATACGATGGAAAGACCAGAATCTAATCCACTTTCAAAACACTTAACTTCTTCAGATGCAAACCATCTTTCTTGGTTGAAGCATTTACCTGTACTTGTTTGGAAAACCAATGCCGAGCTTGTTGTAGAAAGTATTATTGGTACTTTAATAGATGAATTTGAAATTGATATTTCCCAAACACTTCAAAAAACAGTTTGGCAGTTGGAAAACGATGAGAGTAATTTGTGGCTTTTTTCGGCACAATCTCATGCTGATGTTCTTTTAGGAACAAACTTTTATTCCATTATTAATCATAATGATAAATTTTATCGCCTCCAAATTACGGCTCTTAAAACAGATGACAAATTAATAGGAACAGCAGGAATCCTTACTCAAATTAATTTGGGACAACCCAATGAAGATTCTATTGATTCTACTTCAAACTCTACTAATGATGCTTTAATTTATAAATGTGCAGAGCTTTTGCCTTCTCCTACTCTTATTTTTTCAGCAGATGACAACAAAATACAGGTTGCAAACGAAATTTTTATCAAATCGTTTAAATACAATAAAAAGCAAATCATAGAACAACCTATTCAAATGCTGATTAGCAATATTGATTTGTCCCAAATACGTAGCCGTACACGTAGAAGAGGTATAGTCAAGCTCTTTGAAGTTAAGATGAAAAGAAAAGAAGAAGGTAAGTTTTTTTGGGTAAAAATGGCTGTTCAGATAATGCAAATTTCTAATAAAAAACATTATTTGCTCCAATTTACAAACATTACAAAAAACCGACAAAATGAAGAAAAATGGCGTTCTCTTATCAAATTTGCTCCAGAATATATCCTCCATGTTAATTTAGAAGGAAACATTCAGTACATTAATCGTACTCCTAAAGAAACTTCAATTTCGGAGGTAATGGGAAATAATGTATATGACCTTGTCATGCCTAATGAAAAAGACGAACTAGAAAAAATCTTTACTCAAGTTTGTCAAACTAGAAAAATAGGGCGTTTTGAAAGTCTGTTCTATAATTATGCAAAAAAAACTCGTACAACATGGTTGAGTGTTCGAATTGCTCCTATGCTAACCGATGATGAAGTTACTGGCTTTGCATTAATTGCCTCTGATATTACAAAAACAAAACAAAATCAAGAGCAATTAACTCAAAGCGAATCCAAAAACAAGGCTTTATTAGATACTATTCCTGACCAAATGTTTTTGCTTTCGGAAGACGGAACTATCCTAGATTATAAAGCTGACCAACAAGATTATTACAATCTTAAAAACCCCATTAATAAGAAAATAAGCGATATATTTCTTTCACCAATGGTGGGTAATAAAATAGAACAAACAATTAAGAAAACATTACATACACAAAAACCACAATCTATACAATATAATCACTTGACTGATAATCAAGAACTTCTTCATTTAGAAGCTCGTCTTAACCTAAGTACACAAGGGACAGTGCTTATGATTGTCAGAAATATTACAGAGCAAAAACGTAATGAAAAAGCTATTGAAAAAAACAAACAAGAATACAAACAACTACTTAATAATATAGATGAGATTGTTTATGCAGTAGAAATAAATCCAAGTACAAGCTCTCACAAACTCACTTTTGTAAGCGAACACCTTCAATCAGTTCTTAATTATCCTCTTGATTTTTTTGATAGTGGTTTTCTTCCATGGATACGTGCCATACATCCATTAGATAGAAGAAAAGTAATAGAAACAATACAAGAGGCTATGTTAAAACAAAGCAAAATTTCACGCACATTTCGTATTTTGCACCATACAGAAAAAAAATACCTTTGGCTAGAAGAAAGAATCAATCCACAACTAGATAATCAAGGAAATTTGATTGGCTTTTTGGGAGTAGCTAGAGATATTACGCACGAAAAAATTGCAAAAGAAGAAAATCAAAAATTGATTTCTCTTATTGAAAGTAGTCAAGAATTTATTGGACTAACCAATAAAGATGGAATTATAAAATTTATAAACGAAGCAGGAAAAGAGCTTTTAGGAATAAAAGATAAAATAATAAAAGGAAAAAAAGAAAAAGTAATAGGAACAAGTATTTTAGAGTATTTTACTCGCTCTTCACAAGCCAAAATACAAACCGAAGTATTTCAATTTCCTAGATATGAATCGTGGGAAACAGAACTTCGAATCATTAATCGAAAAAAATACATGCCTTTAGATGTAGCTGTTTCATTCTTTCCTGTCAAGCTCAATGAAACACACGAAACTACCTCTATTGCTGTGGTAATGCGTGATATTAGCGAACACAAACGTTCGGAAAAAAAGGTAAAACAGAGCGAACAAAAATATAGAACACTCATTGACACAATGCGTGAAGGAATAATTGTATTAAATAATAAAGACGAAATTGTTTATGTAAATGATAGAGTTTTAGAGCTTTTAGGATATACACAAGGAGAACTTATAGAAAAAACTATTAATCAAATTCTTTTATCAAGAGGATTGGATCAAGAATCATATCAAATATTAGAAAATAGAATAAAAACCAAACCCGAACAATACGAATTACAGCTTCGCCGAAAACAAGGAGATAGTTTATGGGTCTGGATAAGTAGCAATCCGATAAAAGCAGAACAATCAGAATATTTAGGAACAATTTTGGCTGTTGCTGATATAAACTCACTCAAAATTGCTCAAAATGAAATCATTTCGGTAAATAATGAAATGGAAAACTTGCTTTATCGTGCTTCTCATGATTTAAAAGGTCCTATAAGTTCGGTAGAAGGAGTCATAGGGCTTTTAAAAATAGAGAAAAAAGACGATGTTCTTGTACAGAACTACGTAAATATGATGGAAAAACGAGTCAAAAATTTAAGTGAATTAATCAAAAACCTGACTGTTGTTTCTTCCATTAAAGAAGGGAAATTAATCACAAAAATAATTGATTTTCAGCAGCTCATAAATAGTATTATATCTACTTTTTCATTTTATGAAAATTATGAAAATATCACCTTTAGAGTACATATACTTTCCAAAAAAGAATTTTATACCGATGAGAGCTTACTCTATACCATTGTTCAAAATTTTGTAGAAAATGGAATCAAATACTCAAAACGCTCGTTTGATAATTCATTAATTCAAGTTACAGTAAAAGACACTCAAGAAGGTATTGAATTAGAATTTTTGGATAATGGCATTGGAATATCAGAAGAATCACAAAGCACTATTTTTGATATGTTTACTCGTGCTAGTGTACAAGAAAAAGGAAGTGGATTAGGTTTGTATATTGTTCAAAATGCTATTAAAAAATTACATGGAACAATTCAATTAGAGAGTGAAGAACATGCAGGCTCTATCTTTACAATACAATTACCATCTATTAATTTATAAAAAATGTTTAAAAAAATATCATATATTGTTCTTTTTAGCACCCTAATTTATACTCCTCTTTTTGCTCAACTAAATTATAACTACATTACTGATTTTGATGGAAATATTCCCAATAATACCAAAGAAATTATTGCTTGGCATTCTCAAATTACAGAAAAAGGAGATACAATAACCTCAAAATCAGAGTATTGGCAATATGATAAAAATAAAAACTTAGTGTTTTGGCACGAACCCAAAATATATTGCTACGTAAAAAAAGAATATAATAAACAAAACCAACTTATAGCATTAGAAAAAATGTGTGGGGAGAGTTCTGATAATGGATATATCACGATTTCCTATCCATCTAAAAATACAATTATAGAACAACATGGATTGTCTGGTTATGCAGCATTAACAAAAATACAAAATTCTTACAATCAAAAAAAACAGCTAATCAGAAAAGAAATTTATGATTCTCTTTATGATGAAGTTTTTAATCCTTCTGATAATAAATATGAAATATATCATTCTGTAATTGTTTATAAATATGACAAAAATGATAATTTGATAGAAGAAAAAATATTTGATTTGCCACAACTCACAACATCACAAACAACTAAATATACATATAATAAAGACAAACAGATTTTAAGAAAAGAAACCAACTCCAAGAATAAAAATGGTAGTTTTAATACTTCCATTATAAAATATAATTATTATGGATATTTACACAAAGGAGAAAAAAAACCAAAAATTTTTAATATAAATACAACACAAATTTCAGATTATTCAACAGAATCTTACATTCAAAAATATACTTATTATCAAAAAAATATAATTGAAACAGAAACAACTCATACAAGTACTTACTTAGATAACACTGACACAAATGTTTCTCAAAAAATCTATAAAAATAACCGACTAATTCGCAAGAAATTCTTTTCTACTCCTCAAAAAAAACAAGATAGAAAAATAACAAGTTGGATAGATTATCAGTATATTTTCTATTAAAAAAAGATTATGAAACACTTCTTTATTTTTATCTTACTGTCCTCATTTTTATTACAGCCTTTTTGTGTTTTTTCTCAAGATAATTTTATTTTAGAAAAATACCAACCTCTTCCAAAAAACCTTAAAGAAATAATAGAAGTACAACATACAATATATAAGGAAGATACAACATCTGAAAAATTCTCTAAATATAGTTTTGACAAAAACCAAAATCTAATTAGTTGGCAGGTTTTTCCGTATCACATAAAAGAAACAAGAAAATATGATTCTTTAGATAGAATTATAAAAATTGATGGACTTTATGGAGAGAGTTTTGGAAATGGAATCACAACTTATTCCTATCCTAATAAAAATCAAAAAATAGAAATTCATGAAAAAATGGGTTTTTATAAATATATAAAATCAGATTTTATCTTTGATAAAAATGGAAAAATAAGTCAAGAAGAATACTATGATTCTACATCTCATCAGATGCACGAAAAAGATACTGTGTACAGAATGACAAATAAATATAATTATGATGATAAAAAAAATTTATTAGAAGAAAAGAATACTGCTAAAGTAAATGGAAAAAAAATTTATAGTTATCATATAAAAATTGCTTACAAAAAATATAACCGTGGATTGATACCCACAGGTGTTGGGTTGTTTATGCCGATCATCAACTTTGATTTGTACTAGGTAATAATATGCAGAAAAGAAATATACTGCTGAGTGGCTTGATTATACTCTCGCTTTTTTCAGCAGGCACACATGCAAAAGTCTCTTCTAAAGAAGCTCAGAAGCTAAAGGGTGACTTAACGCCTTTTGGTGGAATTAAGTCAGGGAACGAAGATAATACTATCCCTGAATGGACCGGAGGGTTAACCGTTGCGCCAGATGGCTATAAAAAATCAGGGCAGCACCACATAAATCCTTTTCCAGAAGACAAAATATTATTTACCATTACCGCTCAAAATGTTGAACAATATAAAGATAAGTTGACACCTGGACAGTTGGCATTATTTAAAACATATCCAACAACTTATAAAATGCCTATTTATCAATCACGAAGAACTCACGCAGCGCCAGAGTGGGTTGAAGAAAATGTCTTTAAAAATGCAACTACTGGTGAGTTAGTTAGAGGCGGTAGTGGTATTAAAAACGCATACGGCGGCGTTCCTTTTCCAATATTGAGTGGTGATGAAAGCCAAAAAGGCCTGCAGGCCATCTGGAATCATAATACTCGCTGGCGCGGGATTTTTGTTACTCGTCGCTCTTCAGAAGTTAACGTTCAACGAAATGGTGACTTTACCCCTGTTACCTCACAGCAAGAACTACTCTTTAATTACTACAACCCAAATGGCAATGAGAAGAAATTAAAGAATATTCTTTTTTATTATCTTTCATTTACTAAGTCTCCTGCACGTTTAGCAGGAGGTGCGATTCTGATTCATGAAACGATGGATCAGGTTAAAGAGCCGCGTCAGGCATGGGGATATAACTCCGGTCAGCGTCGTGTTCGTCGTGCACCAAACCTTGCTTATGACTCTCCAATCGCAGCATCGGATAACTTGCGTACAGCCGATGATACCGATTTATATAACGGAGCTCCTGATCGTTATGAATGGAACTATAAAGGCTTGAAAGAGGTTTATATTCCTTACAATAACTATGAAATGAGTCAAGGTGATGTTAAGTATAAAACCTTACTAGGTGTTTCACATATCAACCCTGAATTGACTCG
>CAKZOK010000161.1 GCA_937136415.1 uncultured Cytophagales bacterium
AAAAAAGTATAAATTGCTACATACAAACATAATAATGTAAATGTGTTTTTAAATAAAATCATACAAATCAAGTTGGAAGCGTAGGATTATTTTTATATGGTCTTGTATTTCAAGTCTGAAGACTTGGCGTAGTGATAGGTGGTAGTCATTGCTTCGCTAAAGACTACGCCCAACTGGGGGAGATTTGAGATGTGACATTGGTTTTTCTAAACTTATTTCATTTCCTGTACGAATAGCTGCACTTGCATTTGAGCCAAAACGAAACAGATATGTAATAGGAAATAAATAAATAACTCTGTCTTTTCTTATCAAACAACTAAATTACATAAAAAAGCTCACTTTTTGATTACAGCTCAATAAATGAAAAAATCTTGCTCAAATTTTTTGCAAAAATCTAAAAAAAAGAGTAGCTTCGATTATAATTCTATAACAGACTTCCTAGTTTGTTGCTTTAAAAAACGTACTTTCATTTCGTTCGGATAGAGATGTACAAACTACAGAAAAAAATTATGCGAAAAACTATTCTCAATGCACTAGAAACGCAGTATTATTACGACCAACTTCAACATCTTTCTACCAAAGGCGAAGAAACTCCAAAACAGCGTTTGCAGCGTTTGTATGTTGCTTTTTTGAGCCTTTTGAATAATCTAACAGAAGACAGAGAACAACAAATTTTTACAGGTTGGTATGCAAAACTGCATTTTGTGTGTCAAGCCTATGGTTTGGGAAACGAATGGGAAGGAGAGCTGCAAGGGCTGCGAAGGCTTTTGAGAAAAAATAGTATTCAAGTTTTTTTCAATCCGTCTGAAACCCAATTTCTAACAGCTTTATCATTACTCACTCGCTTGGTTCAGATTTTTGCGACAGAAGATGCACCAAAATTATTAAAAGAAAAGTATGAAAATGAAGAGTTGATTAGTTTGGTCTTTAGAGAGGAAACAGAGCGACGATTGGGCAGAATTTTTGGAACTATTCAAGAAAAAGACACCGAGATTATTTATGATGACAAAAATCGTGGAACAGCATCTTTCAAAATTTTTACGGAAGAACATGGAATAATTAGTATTTCGGTAGCTGATATTCATTATTATTCTAAAAAAAACACTGTTTTTCATAAGCATAATTTGAGTAGGGAAATCCCTCGTTTGATGCTTTATCAGCCTGTCAGTGTTACAAATTTGGAATTAGTGGAAGAAAATCAATATGTCAGCACCGATAAATCGCTCATTATCTTGAATCCAGATTATTTAGTTGATGCTTCTGCCATTGCAAAATGTAAAACTTTTAAAGGACAAACTCCTTATCTTTATTTGCTTTCCAAACTAGAATTTTTTGCAGGAAATGAAGGAACATTTAGAGGAAAGGTAATCAATGAGCTTTTAGACAAATTAGTAGAAAACCCAGAAATTACATTCAAAGAAGCCTATAAAGATGCTTTTATCGAAAATAGTATTGATGCAGCTTTTATTGATAAAGACAAATTGAGAGAGATTACAAGGCAGCTAAAAGAACATTTTTTTGTAGTTCAAAAACATATTAATCCTTACTTTGAAAATCTACTAACAACAGAACCGACTTTTATTTCTAGCAAATATGGTTTGCAGGGACGTATTGATTTGCTTGTCGAACACAATGAATCTGAACTAAAAGACCGAAAAGATATTATAGAATTGAAGAGTTCGAAAGCTCCAGATGTACAATTATCAAATGGTTGGAAAAATGATTTGATACAGGTGGCTTGCTATAATTTATTGATTGATAGCACTTTCGAAAAACGAACTGGAATTAGTGCGCTTTTGTACTCTAGTGATTCGCAGAGTGGTTTGCGTGATTGTGGAAGTCTTGATTTTGATAAGCAAACGGCAATGGAAATTCGTAATCGAATTGTATCAATGGATATGTGGATTGCAAATGGAAGTGTAAAGGTATTTGATAATCTATTAAAATCTGTTGAAATGTCGAATCCTGCTTTTTTTGATAGAGATAAGGCTGTTGAATTTAATGATAAATGGCAAAAAGCAAACCAGTTAGACAAGGCTTATTTTGTCGAATTTATTGCCCTTGTGATGCGTGAGGCAATGTTTGCAAAAGTGGGGGGGATAGCAGGAAGTGAGCCAGTAGAAGGGTTTGCAAGCCTTTGGAGAAACACACCTACCGAAAAAACAAATAATTTTTCTTTACTAAATGATTTGGCTTATCAAGAATGGGAAAAAACAGAATCCTTATTGACTTTAAAACGCCCTGAAAATCAGTCTATTACATCTTTTCGAACAGGTGATATTGTTGTCGTTTATCCTATCGAAGAAGATGGAAAAAGAGGGGAGGGAAAACCTCATTCGGCTCTGCATTATCAAATTTTGAAAGGAAATATTGAAGAAATTTCATCAGAAAAAGTAATTGTAAATATTTGGAGTAAGCATATTAATCAAGCATTTTTTGAGGCATACCCAAAATGGGGAATCGAACCCAATTTGATGGAACGAACCTTTAATGACCTTAGCGCATCTTTAGCTGAATTTTTGGGAACAGACAATCATAAAAAAGCCATTGTTTATGGAAATCAAGAACCTCGTTTTGATGAGAATTTTAAAATTGATTATACCAAAAAAGGATTGAGTCAAGAACAGAATCAAATTTTTAATCAGGCACTTTCAGCAAAAGATTATTTCCTTTTACAAGGACCTCCCGGAACTGGAAAAACATCGGCAATGCTCAAAAATATGGTCGATTATCTTTACAATGAAACCAAACAAATAATTGTTCTTTTAGCCTTTACCAACCGAGCAACGGACGAAATTTGTCAGAAAGTAAAACAAGTTTGTGGAGATGATTTTGTGCGTTTGGGAAATGTAAGAGAAGATAGTGATTTTTATCCAAATAGCTTAAAAGCCTCAAAAAGTTTGGACGAACTGAAAGCCAAAATTCATACTTCAAGAGTTTTTGTTTCGACGGTTTCTTCTTTTTATTCTAATCTTAGAATCTTGAACAGAGATGACCCAAATGGTGGAAAACTGACTTTTGATACATTAATCGTCGATGAGGCTTCTCAACTTTTAGAACCTCATTTGTGTGGAATTTTGCCAAAATTCAAGCGTTTTATTTTAATTGGAGATGAAAAACAACTTCCTGCCGTTGTTACGCAGCCTTCAAAATTATCTAAAGCAAAAAGTCCACTTTTACACGAAATTGGAATTGAAGATTTAAGTCAATCCGTTTTTGAGCGTTTGGTGGAAAATGCCGAAAAAAGAAACTGGAATAAATGTGTTGCAATGCTTTCGACGCAATACCGAACGCATCAAGGTATTGCTGAATTTATTAGTACCGAATTTTACAAAACCCTAAAAGCAGGAAGTGAAAGGCAATTTGAGCCATTAAATTACTACAATCCAAATTCAGAAGACGAGTTAGAGAAATTTTTATCAGAAGGAAGAGTTTTATTTATTCCCACCAAATCCGAAAAAGGGACAAAATTCCATAGTGAAGAAGCCGACAAAGTAGTAGAGCTTTTACGCACTATTCATAGAATTTTTGGAGATGATTTTGATGAGCAAACCGTCGGAGTAATTACGCCATACAGAGCGCAAATAGCACAAATTTATCAGCGATTAGATGAAAATTTGAGAAATGTAATTACGGTAGATACAGTAGAACGCTATCAAGGAAGTGAACGAAAAATTATTATTTTATCAATGGCAACGAATCACGCTGCACAAATGCGCTTTTTGGAATCTTTGAATACAAAAGAAACCGTTGATAAAAAACTAAATGTTGCGCTTAGTCGTGCCAAAGAACAGTTGATTTTATTGGGAAATCCAGCAGTTTTGAAAACTGGTAAGTTTTATGGGAAGTTTTTGGAATGGGTGGAAAGGGAATAAATCTATATTCAAACCTATAAGGTTTTTGAAAACCTTATAGGTTTAACTTTTGTGGATTTTTACAAAGGAATTATAAGAAGACAATTCAAAAAAAATGTACTATTTCTAGCTTTTTTAAGCTAATGTTAATTTTTAAATAAAAACCTACTTCTATTTACTGTATTCTATGTTTTTGTAAAAAAGTATAAAAATTTGCACGTTTGATTTTTTTTTTTACAAAATATTTTTATTACTATTGTATATTAGTTGATTGCTGACTAGGTTTATTCCTATTATTTAAACACTTTAATTTTTAAGAAAATGAAAAATTTAAAATTCAATTTACCTATATGGCTGCTGGTGCTTGGACTGGCTTTTGGGCTTTTTAGCTGTGAAAATGTTGATAAAGAGGGTGACCCTTGTTATGATGAGCCTAATCCTCTATATTTTGCTATTACAGACTCAAGTTATAATAATCTTTCTCCCACTAAAGAAGATAGTTATTATGATTTAGATTATGTTCACATAATAATGCACGATGGTAAAAAAGTAGATGATTTAAAATATGTGTATGCTCCATTTCGCCGTAATTCTCATCCTGCGAATGAAGGTTATGCTTTTGGTTCTAATTTTTTAGGAGATATAGCTAATTCAGAAGAATGGAATTGTAACCATATACCTAGTGAAAATTCTATTACTTATATGAATAAACCCTTTTATCTTCACTTGAGTATAGACGATGTAGATACATTAATGTGGAAACAAGATGGTTTGTACCATAACGGACAAAAAGCTCCTGTAGATGAATCTCCATTTATAATTCGTAAAAAAGCTGACTAAGCAAAAATAATGAAAAAACTGCTGTTAATTTTGATACTGTTTGTACCAAACCGTGTTCTGTGGCACACAGAACAATAAGTGCGTAACTCCAGTTATATAATTTTGCCATTCTAAAACGCCTTAAAAAAAACATACGTTGTGTAACACCACCGAACAATTATACAAAACTATTCTTCCATTATCATTGATTTTTCTTTAAACATAAAGCCTTATAATCCTCAAAAAGCATTTATTGAAGGTCAGATTTCATTTTCAAATGGTAGTATGTTGGATTTTGCAGAAGTGAAGGATATAAGTAAAGAACCAAAAACAAAATATCGTTATCACATATGGATAAAGACAAAAATCTAATTTTAAACTTTTTATAATAAAACCTTGCAAACTTTTCATAAAGGCAAGGCATTTAATTTTATTTTTCTAACTTTGCCAATGATTGTATTTTATAAAGCCAAACAGATTTATAAAATTGCCTTACGTATATTGTTTTGACCTAAAATCAATTACAATACTTTATTAATTATTTGCTGATTTTATCTTGATAACCATTATGATGAACGAAGAAAACGAGAATTTGACAAACGAAAACGAAATTGCTGCAACGCAAGACCAAGTAGTAAACGAATTAGAAAATGACCTAACAAAGCCAGACCTTAAAGACCAATCAGCAGAAGAAGCTGAGGAAGAAGTAAGCCAAGAAGATTTGGAAGGTATCAAAAAAGAAAGTGAACAAACAAGTCTTTCGATTGAAGAAAAAACAGATGATACAGAAAATGAAAATTCTGAAACAGAACAAAAACAAGAAAAACAAGAAATTCCACAAATAGATTATTCTACTCTTTCGAAAGAAGAATTAGTATCTAAAAGTGCTATGTTGGCAGCAGAAGCAACAGCCTCAGAAGAAAGAATTAATTTTCGTTATTTAGATGACCAAGTTTCAAAAATTAGAGAATTTATAGATGCTTTTACAGAAAAAGAGCGTAAAGAAGCACGCCAAAAATATGAAGAATCTGCAACTTCAGACGAAGAAAAAGAAGGATTTTCATTTCAGCAAGATGACCTAACAGGAACATTCTATGAAAACTTTAAGGCAATAAAAGAAGCAAAACGCAATCATTATCAAAAATTAGAAAGCGAAAAACAAAGCAATCTAAAGAAAAAACAAGCTATTATAGAAGAGCTTCGTTTGCTTACTGATACATCAAAACCAAGCGAGCTTTCAAGAAAAGGAGAGTTTGATAGAGTAAAGGAAATTCAATCGGAGTTTAAAAATATTGGTTATGTTCCGATGCAGGAAGCCGATGAGATTTATAGAAATTATAAGGCATTGCTTGACCTTTTTTATAATCAAAAATCACAAGAACGTGAACTCCTAGCACTTGACCGTCAGCGTAATTTGGAAGCAAAAACATCTATTGTTGCTCGTGCCGAAGAGCTTCTCAATTATGATAAAATAAACGATGCTGTAAACGAACTCAATCGTTTGCATCAAGAATACAAGCGTATCGGACCTGTTCCTAGAGCTGATAGAGAGGAATTGTGGGAGCGTTTTAAGGTTGCTTCTGACAAAATTTATGATGCTCGTAGAGAGTATGCAGAAAATTTTAAAGCCCAATTAGAAGAAAATATGAAGCTCAAACAAGACCTTTGCCTAAAAGTAGAGGAGTTTGTGAGTTTTGATACAGACAGAATTAGAGATTGGAACAACAAAACACAAGAACTCGTTGAGCTACAAAAACAATGGGATTCTATTGGGCCTGCGCCTCGTGAAGTTGCCAAAAATTTGAACAAGCAATTTTGGGATAATTTTAAAGCATTCTTTAATAATAAATCTAAGTTTTTTGAGAAATTAGATGCAGCTAGAGATGAAAATTTAATCAAAAAGCAAGAGCTTATCAAACAAGCAGAAGCTCTAAAAGAAAGTACTGACTGGGATACAGCAGCAAATACATTGAAGAGATTGCAAAGTGAATGGAGAGAAATCGGACACGTTCCTGAAAAGCAACGTGAAGTTGTCTATCAACAATTCAAGGGAGCTGCTGATTATTTCTTTGAGCGTCGTCGTAATCGTTATAAAGAACAAGATGCTGCTTACGAAGAAAATCTAAAACAAAAACAAGAAATTTGTACGCAAATAGAAGAACTTGCAAAAGCAAAGTCAAATGATACTAAGAAATTACAAGAATTGCACTTGAAATTTCATGAAATTGGTTTTGTTCCACGCAAAGATATTCGAAATATTCAAGACCGTTTTGATGAAGTAAATGCTGCATTTATGAAAAATTCGGAATTGAGCAATGAAGAAGAGCAGACATTCCACTTCAAAACACAAGCAAAAGCTATCAAGAAAAATCCAAAAATGGCTGGTGATTTCAAACAAAGTGAAAACAAACTCAAACGCAAAATCACAGATTTGGAAAATGAAATTAATTTGTGGCAAAACAATATTGAGTTTTTTGCAAAATCAAAGACGGCTGACAAACTTCGTGAAGAATTTAACGAAAAAATTGCAAAAGCAAAGTCTGAAATTGCAGCTATTCAAAATCAAATCAAAATCTTGACTACTCCTCCAAAAGAAGAAAAAGTAGAAGAGAAAAAAACAGAAGAAGTAATAGCAGAAACAGAAACTCCAAAAACTGAGTCTGAAAACTAAACGAATCAAAAACATCTAAGTTGTTGATATATGAAAAGCATTTTATTCAATTTTATTTTTGAATAGAGTGCTTTTTTTGTCTATAAAATTGGTTAATAATTTGCCCTTTTTGGTACAGCAAAAACCAATAAAATTATAAAATCTTATTTAAAATAAAATGATTCTATTATTAGATAATTTTGACTCATTTACCTACAATCTGTGGGATTATGTTCGCCGTTTGGGAGTAGAATGCAAAGTTTTGAGAAATAACATCTCTTTAGAAGCTCTAAAAAAATATAACTTTACAGGAATTATCCTCTCTCCTGGTTTTGGGAAGCCACAAGATGCAGGTTGTATGATGGAAGTGATTGATTATTATCATCAAAAAATACCAATTTTAGGAATTTGTTTGGGGCATCAAGCATTGGGAATTTATTTTGGAGCAGAACTGATGTATGCCGAAAAGCCAATGCATGGAAAAATTTCTGTCATAGATTGTAAAATAAATAATCAAACAGATTTGATTTTTCAGAATATACCTTCAAAAATTGAAGTAGTGAGGTATCATTCTTTAGTAATAGAATTAGAAAAACAGCATAAGAAAATACTAATCCCAACAGCTTATACCCAAAAAAATGAACTAATGGCTTTTTCTCATATAACATTTCCCATAAAAGCAATTCAGTTTCACCCAGAAGCAGCTTTGACACAGTATGGTCTGCAAATGCTAGAAAATTGGTTATCTTTAGTAAGAAAATAGAAAAATAAACTAGGTTTTTATCAAAAGGAATTGTTTTTTGTAATTTTTAATTCATAATTAAATTATTTCGGTTCAAATTTTGCAAATAACTACAAAGTAGATTAACTTTAGGTAAATTATTTCTTAATGAAATTTTTTTTAAGATTTAATCTTTTATATTTATTAATTTCTCTTTTGTTTATACATTTATAAAACACAAATAAAAAAATGATTCGTATTACAAAAATTTTCGCTCTTCTTTTCTGTATTGGTCTTTTGTCTGCTTTTGTTCCACAAGATAGCCCAAATGCTAAAGTTTTAGGACAATGGAAAACCATTGATGATGAAACTAAAAAAGCAAAGTCTATTATTGAAATTTATGAAGTAAATGGAAAAGTACATGGCAAAGTAGTCAAACTTTTGAATGGTGTAAGCCAAGATAAAGTATGTACAGAATGTGATGGAAAACGTAAAGGTCAAAAAATTGTAGGAATGGAAATTCTTTATAATTTGGAAAAAGATGGCGATAAAGAATGGGAAGATGGAAAAATTTATGACCCTTCAAAAGGAAAAGAATATAGTTGTGAAATGAAACTTGTTTCTACTGACAAATTAGAAGTTAGAGGTTATGTAGGTTTTTCTTTTGTAGGACGTTCGCAATATTGGTATAGAGTAAAATAAATTGAAAATTTATTAATAAAAAAAATGGATAATTTGCTTTTGAGTGAATTATCCATTTTTTTATTCAAAATATTCCACTATAAAATACAGCAGTTATAATAAAATAATTATACAAAACCCAGAAATTACCTACTATTCTTTTTAATTTTGATTTCTGTCTTTTTATTATTATTTTTTTGGTAAATTTGTAAAACGTAACTTACGCTTTAGCGTAGGCTATTCAAAATTTGGTTATTTTCTCATACAGTTTTAGTGTCTTTTGAAATTTAGCTACATCGTAGCGTAACCTTTGTAGAATAGAAAAATGATATAATTTTGTAAGCTACATCGTA
>CAKZOK010000162.1 GCA_937136415.1 uncultured Cytophagales bacterium
AAAAACACATCTTACATTAGATTGATTATCAGCTTATTATTTTTCGAACTATACAAAATCTATCTAATAATCAATCTAATATGATTTCTACACGAAGTATTGAATTTTAATAATTAATACTTCGTAGCTTTTCAACTAGAAAACTACTTGTCTGAAAAGGAGATTAGTACAAAATCATCTTCTCCTCCTGCGAGCATCAAGACCTCTTGAACGCCTTTTTTGCCCTCTCGAACCAAGATGCTCATGCCTGAGTTTTTACCTTCCTTGACAGTCATCAAAGGCACATATTTATCTTTTTTGATCAAAGCCATTGCTTCGTTGTAAAGCTTTTGAGTTTGCTTTTCGGTAGTTAACAAAGTCATTTTACTTAAATTCTTAATTAACTTGCCAAACTGCTCATCTGCATCTCCTAATTCTTTACGAATATCCTTCAACATTTCTAAAGAAAGTAGATTGCTCAAAGAAACATTGATAGAAGTAAAATCTTCATTATTGGTATACGCTTTCATATGCGTTTCAATGAAGTTATCTTGTGCTTGTACAAATGTAGAAAAGGATGCTATTACGATAATAATTCCAATAATCGTCTTCATGTTATGATTGTTTTTTGTTTGGTTTATTATAAAAAAATAGTAAAGCCCTCCTATTTATGGAGGATGCTTTTATTTTCATTTTTTCTAACACTTTCTACGCCTATTTTTTCTCAATCATTGTATGAAATAGAGTTTTCGGCATCACAAATAAAATACAAAGGGTTTTTAGTTTATTTTAATGAAGAAGACGCTTACATGCGTGTTGGCTATACCTACAACAACGTTTATAATGTTGTAAATATTGATTATACTTCAGTTTCTGGACAAGAAGATGGCTATAATTATTTTATTATGGAGGGAAAAAATGCTCGTTTTATTACTACCAAAAAAGGCGACCAATCGTATAACCCTGACCATTTTGTATGGGTTTGGGATAAAAGTACAGAAGATAGAAAACCATTCGTAACAGAAGACCCCAACTTTAGTGAAAATTCTCTCAAGCGAGTAGATTCTTATAAAGAATTGAAAGTTTCGGAACTAACCGACGAATACTTACATCAATTTTATTGGGATAATGAAAAAGAATATGTTGCCTTTCAACAGATGCGTGATAATGAGCTTGACAGCCATGTAGCACAAGAACACTATGATAACAATACAACTCAACAGCAAAATCAAGAGGCAAATTATGGAGCTGCAAAAATGCACTTGGTAATGCTTGTCAATAGTAGTATTGGAGATATTGGTGCAAGCTGTGAAACAGATAGCCGAAATATGACTAAAGAATTTGAAGATATTGCAGCAGCTTTGAAGGTAGATTTTAGAAAATATGAAGTAAAAGGCAGTAGTTTTACAAAAAGTAATGCTATGCAGGTTTTGAATGGACTCAACCCTGGAAGTAATGATATTGTTGTTTTTTATTATAGTGGACACGGTTTTAGATGGGCTGACCAAACTGATGCCTATCCTCAAATGGATATTCGTGCATCTCCTTATACCAAACTTTCAGCAGAAACAACAATTTCAGTTTCATCGGTTTATAATCTTTTGGATAAAAAAGGCGCACGCCTAAATATTGTAATTACAGATTGTTGTAATTCGGATATTGGAATCAATAAAATGACCGAAACGAGCTTTTTGGCTGGTCGTTCGTACCAAACTCCTCATATAGAAAAATTACAAAAATTATTCTTGGCTACAAAAGGAAATATGATTGTTACTTCTTCTAGTGCTGGTCAAGTTTCTTGGTCAAATAGTGTAAATGGAGGCTTTTTTACGCTTAGTTTTTTACAGGCATTTCACGAAGAAATTAGCTATCTCAAAACACAAGAACCTTCTTGGGATAATATCTTGAAAAAATCTCATACCAATACAGTAAATAAAACAGATACAGGGTGCAGAAATTGTACAACTCAAAACCCAGTTTTTTATACCAAAATTAGTAAAAGATAATTATACCAAAACTAAATTTAGCCTTTATGAATTTTACTCAAAAAACGTTTTTTTATATCGCCATTTTTATTTTCGGATTATCATTATTCATTCTAAGCAGTTGTAAAGAAAAAGAATTACAGGCTATGCAAACACTAATAAAAGAATCAGAAGATATAGAACTTTTTTTAATAAAAGAAACTCCTATCAATCCATTAGAACAAGATTCTAACAAAACTTATCTGTGTGATTATGAGGCGTATGCAAAAGTTTTTACTTCTTCCAAACAATCTGATAGCATCAAAATAGCACTTTTAGATACCACAAATTATATTGCTGATGTAGAAAAAAAATGTATGATAATGCCAAAATATGCACTGCGATTAAAAACCAAAAAAGATACATTGGATATTGTCTTGTCAGATAATCCGTGTGCAAAAGCCATTGCCAAAAACTCTCTTCTCAAAACTCCCAAAATAGATAAGGAAAAGAAAAAAGAAGATATGTTTTATGTTGATTTGAAAACTGAAAATACAATTATCAAACTTATTCAATCTGTTGTTCCAAAAAAATAAAAAGTTCAACGTATAAAAAATATCGAAAAACCTTTTCTGAAAATGAAAAGGTTTTTTTAAGCTCTTTTTTTATTTATCATAAATGAGTATTTTTACAAACAACATATAAACTTTTTTTTCGCCCTTGTTGATGTTCCCATCAATGACATTATTAATCACCTATGATTCCATCTTCCGAACTCATCATTAATCCTAATAATTCTATTTATCATCTCAATCTTCAACCTGCCCAACTAGCAGACACAATTATTACAGTTGGTGACCCAGAACGTGTGCCTTCTGTAAGCCAGTTTTTTGATTCGATAGAAGTCAAAATTCATAAAAGGGAATTTATTACACATACAGGAATCTATAAAGGAAAGCGAATTTCTGTGATTTCGACAGGAATGGGAACGGATAATGTAGAGGTTTTGATGACAGAATTAGATGCACTCGTTAATGTAGATTTCAAGACACGAAAAATAAAAGAAAAACTAACTTCACTTACCATTATTAGGGTTGGTACTTCGGGGTCTATTCAAGAAAGTATCCCAGTAGGAACACTTTTAGCCTCTCAAAATGCTGTCGGAATGGATACTTTGATGCAGTTTTATAGATTAGAACAAAGCCAAAAAGAACAAGAAATTTCTCAAAAAATTAAAGAAAATGCGAAGGTTGATTTTAATCCTTATATCGTTTCAGCAGATGAGAATTTGGTAAATCATTTTACAGAAAATCATTCAGATAATTCAATTAAAATGATAAAAGGAAATACACTTACTTGCCCCGGTTTTTATGCTCCACAAGGGCGAGAAGTCAGATTAAAACCCCAAACAGATAATTATTTGGATAAAATAAGAAATCAAATTAAAGGCTTTCCTCTTACAAATATGGAAATGGAAACGGCTGGATATTATGCAATGGGACGACTTTTAGGACACAAAATGCTCTCTCTAAATGCCATTCTTGCCAATAGAATTACACACCAATTTTCAGAAAATCCACAAGAAGAAGTAAATAATTTGATTAATTATACCTTAGAAAAAATTACAACCTATCAAAATGATTTTTAGTAAAGTTCTTTTAGAACAGATTCATTTATTACAAAATTTTATTTTGCATAACATCAGTTATTTATGAATTTTTATCTTTCTAAATTCTCTTTTTTTATAAAAAATAGATAATTTTATATCTTAACAATTCACACTAATCCTTATTTATTTTGTTTGATATAGACAAGTGGCAAGAAATATTCTTTACCATTAAACAGAACAAACTACGTACTTTTCTGACTGCTTTTGGCGTTTTTTGGGGTATTTTTATGCTTATTTTTATGCTAGGAGCAGGAAGTGGGCTAGAAAATGGAGTAAGACAAGAGTTTGCTGGTTTTGCTTCAAATGCACTTTTTGTTTGGTCAAGAAAAACAACAATCCCTTATAAAGGATTGCAAGCAGGGAGGCGTTTCCGTTATACATTATCAAATGTAAATGCTCTCAAAAAAAAGATTAAAGAAATTGAAGTGGTTGCTCCCAGAATAGATGTAGGAACTGTTCCGATGAGCTATGGAACAAAACAGGCTTCGTATTCTATGCGTGGAGAAAGTCCAGAGCTTACTCAAATTAAAGCAAAAGTAATTATTGCAGGGCGTTTTTTGAATCAAAAAGATATTGATGAAAAACGAAAAATTGCTGTCTTAGGGCAATCAGTTGCTAAAGAACTCTTTGGTACAAAGACAGTAGAAAATAATCCTAAAGAAATTATAGGAAAATATTTTAAAGCAAGAAATGTATTTTTTCAAATTGTAGGGATTACAAAAGAAGTTCGAAGTGGAAATCGATCAGCAGAAGAAGAAGAAGCTATTTTTATCCCTGTTACGACGGCACAACAAATTTTTAATATGTCTGATAGGATTGATTGGTTTGTTTGTACGCTTGACCCAACATCAGATGCTATTAAGATAGAAAAAGAAGTAAAACTAACTTTAGCAGGCTATCATTCTGTTTCTCCTCAAGATTTTTCGGCGATTGGTTCGTGGAATACAAGCAAAGAATTTCAAAAATTTGATACTATTTTTATTGCTATTCGTGGCTTTATTTGGTTTGTCGGAATTTTTACGCTCTTAGCAGGAATTATTGGGGTAGGAAATATTATGATAATTACGGTAAAGGAGCGAACTCGTGAAATTGGAGTTAGAAAGGCTCTTGGTGCAACGCCTTCCTCTATTATTTCACTTATTTTACAAGAAGCCATTTTCTTGACAGCTCTCCCCGGTTATATTGGTTTGGCAACAGGAACGGCTGTCGTTTTTATAGTAAATACTCTTTTAAAAACATTAAAAGCTGAAAATCAATTTTTTGCAAACCCATTGATTGAGTGGAAAGTAGCTATTGGGGCATTGATTCTCTTGGTTATTTCAGGAACGATTGCAGGTCTTATACCTGCAATTTTGGCAGCAAGAGTAAATCCAATCGAAGCTCTTAGAGATGAATAAATTTGATAAAGCATTGTTATAAAAAATGCTTTATCAAAAAAATAATATTATTTTATCTATTCTCCTTCATCTTGTTTTTTGTGTTTTTCTTTTAAAGAACCTGTCTTTGCATCTTGATTCTTGATTTTTTTATCATAGAGTGTTTTGTCCAAAAATTTATTTATTTCTTCGGCATTGTATGAGGTTACAATCTCACCAAACTCATTGACATGAACATTTAATCCTTCTAATTCTGGGTTTACCTTTAATTTCTTAGTTTTTTTCTTGCTCATAGTTTTTTTATGTTAAATAATTAATTAATGCTTTTTATCAAAACAATTTGATAAAAATAATTTATATTTATAATAACTCAATCGCTGATAAATACGTTTCAAAAATATGTAATAAATCACTTTTTTTTATAAAAAATTAGATTTTAAACCTCAAACATACTTAATACTCTTAAATGGAATTATTTTTAATCGGCATTTTATTCTTTTTTTCGATGCTTGCACTTACCATCGAAATTCTTTCAGGAACTATAAAATTTGGTCTAATTAGTTTTTTCTTGACTCTTTTTGGAACTGTTTTAACTTATTTTTTCTTTGGACTTGATGCCTCTATTTGGACGCTTGCAGTTTCCTCTATTCTCAATATTGGCGCAATTACGTATAGTGTTCGTTCCAAATCGTGGGAAAAATTTAGCCAAAAACAAAGTATAGAAGGCAAACACGACGACAAGGAAAGTGAAAGAAAATTGCTTCTTTATCCAGAGCAAATAGGAAAAACAATTTCTAGCCTACGACCAAACGGAAGAGTCAGTTTTGATGGTGAAATATTTGAAGCTCGTTCTCTCAATGGACAATTTATTGACTTTGGAAAAGAAATAATGATTCAAAAAATTGAATCCTCAAAAATTTATGTTGTTGAGATGCAATAAACAAAAAACTCACTACCAGACATATTACTCTGCTGATTTCTTTCCCTTTTGCTTTGGGAAGAAGGGCTTGTTGCTTGTAATTTAGAGTTCTATAACAGTATTCTTTATTCAAAACAAATTATCTTTGCTGTAACGACAAACTATCCACACATAATTTTGTACTCTTTATTTTATGCCTCTTTCTACCTCACAATCTACCTCACAATTTTCTGATTTTGTTTATATAGAACAGACTCACAAAGGAAATATTCGTAAATACAATGAAGATGCCTGTGCTATTTTCGAAACTCCCAATGGGTTATTGTCTGTTGTTTGTGATGGAATGGGAGGGCATTTGGGGGGAGAACGAGCCTCCAATTTTGCCTTAGAAAAAATAGGCAAATACATAAATTCTAAGCGTTTTGATTTGGCAAAACTGCCAGATGCTTTATTTCAATCTTTTGCTTCTGCTCATTTAGCCATTGCTGAGGAGGCGAAAAGTAACCCACTTTTGAAAGGAATGGGAACTACTTGTGTAGCTATTTTATTTCACCCAGATGCTACTTTTTGCGCTCACGTGGGAGATAGTCGTTTGTATATTTTTAGAAATAATCAACTAAATAGACTTACAAAAGACCATTCTGTTGTTCAAAATTTGATAGATAATGGTATAATTACAGAAGCAGAAGCCATTTATCACCCTCAAAAAAATTTGATAGAACGTGCTTTAGGTTCTGATGAAGCACAACCTGATATTATTAATCTAGGAAGTATTTTACAAAATCTTAGGGTGGGAGATATATTTTTGCTTTGTTCTGATGGGCTTTCGAATGAATTAAATGATATTGAAATTAAAAACTACCTTGAAAACCAAACATTTACTTTAGAAGAAAAAATTGAAAGAATGATAGAACATGCTCTTAAAGCAGGAGGAAAAGATAATATTACGATTCAGCTTATCGAAAAAATTAAATAAATTAGGCTGCTGTATTTTCGTGTATTTTTCTAAAATCAACAAAGTGGTTTTCAACATTCTGAAAATCATTCTCATCAATTTTTATTTCTCCATACCATGCTTTTTCATACCAAAGGGTTAGTTTTCTAAAACTTGTGGAAGATTCTTGCGATGATTTGTTGGCAAGTTCTGAAATATAATCGTGATTTGTTTTGTCTTTTTTCCAATTAATCAATTCTTTTTCGTACAAAACTTTTAATAACCATAAATAATGAATACGAATTGCCATACGAAAATTACGCTGTAATAATGCTTTTTCTAAGGCTTGTTCTAAATACCCAAATTCTACTTTTTCTAAATTTTCTTCTGTCAGAAATGCTGCTTGCTCTTCTTCTAATTTACTTTTATTATTTCCAAACAAGACACCTTTTGTAAAAAACCAAACCAATGTCAATGCCAATAAAGCCACAACAATACCAATGAAAACATATCTAAACCCTTTTAGAAAACTCCAATCCATTGATGGAAGATTTGAAGGTGTAGAAGTATTTATTTCTTTTTTTGGTTCTATTTCTTCGGCATAATCTATTCCATCACGCAATTCATTCCACTGTTGGCTATCAATTTTTTTAATTGTTTGTACCTCTGTTTCTTGTGTTTTATTTTGTGCATACAAAATTGAAAAAGGCAAAACAAGACAAAAAGTGATAGTAAGTAAGAAAGAAAAAATAGTATTTCTAAAAATATTCTTCATAAAATTATTGTAATAGTATCACAAAGTTAAAATCCAAGTTTGTAAATATACAAAAAAAACAAAAATTAATGATAATTTTGAAACCTTTAATTAAATATTCTTCATAAAACCTAAAATTGACTATAAACTTTTATAGTTGCACATGCACATGGTCATCATGCCTAGAAGCCTTACAACCATGAAAACGCCATTTAGAAGAATAAATATTTAAACGATTTTTGAGATGAGGCTCTAAAAAAAACTTTTTTATAGATTGTTCTTTTATAATCAAAGTAATTAGGTAGTTTGTTCGTTTTTTATCAAAAGAATAATTTTCTTCATTGCTATATACTTTGGCGTATTTTCCTATTTCATAATACCAACTTTGTTTTAGACAGATTTTTGGTTGATTTATTTCTCCCTTTTTTGGTTTTTCATAGATTCCATATCCTGAAAAAGAAGGTTTTTCATTGGTAGATTTTTGTGTTTCTTTATCTAAATAGAAAAAACTCAAATCTAATTTTTTTCCATCATTATGACTAAGGTGAGGCAAAAGTGGAAAGCCTTTATTTTTATAGAAGGCAAGAGAAAATGGAAAATTAGCATCTAAATAACTCACTTTTGAGTCTGGATATTTTTTTTCAAAATTATTTCCAATTCTAAATAATGCTTTTTCAAGCTGTGGTCTGACATAATGCCTATTCAAAATACATGTCCAAATTGTAGTAGGCTGAATATTATTTTCTGTAAAAATGGGAAGAGCTACTCTATTGCTATATTTTTTTGCTGCAAATGGAACAATTAAAAATGTAGCACAAAAATAAAAGCTAAAAAATAGAGCTGTTTTTATTTTTAGATAGGCTAAGTATGATTTTTTCTTGTTTTTAAGTAGAAATTTTGATGATAGCCAACAAACAAGCCAAATTAGACCTCCAATCTGACTAAAAATAGTTAGAAGAATAATGAGAAGAGTTTGTAAAATAAAAGAACTCGTTTTTTTTAATATAGGTTTTTTGTTGGTGTTCGACAAAGTAGGATAGGTTATTTAGTTGTTGGTGTCGTTTTGCTAAAACACCAACAACGGCATTTGCTATGAATTTTAATTATTTAGATACTTTAAAAATACGTCGGAATAATCTTTTTTGACATATTTTTGCTTTGCATCGTCAAGAAACTGACCAATATAATTTGTTACTTTTTCTAGTTCTTCTGCCTGATTTGCTTCGTTGCTTCTATTACTCGAAACAACTTGAATAGCTTTGTTTAATGTATCATAAGCACCATTATAACTAGAATAATTGCTACTTTCGATGAGCGAAATAGTATAAAGTGCCTTGTACAAATCCTTTAATTGTTCTAATTGATTTTTGTCCACATCAATAGAAAAAGAAGTGCCTCCACTAGAAGAACTACTAGATTTTGAAACAGAAGAAGCACTATTTCTAGCACCTAATTTGAATTTTATTTCTACATCTAAATCGATTGTTCCTGCTGTTTCTAATAATACAGAAGAAATTGGATATTTGTAATATTCGTATCGTTTTAGTGTTCGTTTTTTACTTATGGCACTTGTTCCATCTACATGAATTAAGGCACGATTGGTAAAGCAATATTCGTCTTGTTTGGATTTAATTAAAAAAAATATTTTCTCATTGTCTTCGTGCAAAATATAATCATCAGATTCTACCTTATCATAATCTTTTGGAGGAATAATTTTTCCAATATCACTAAGACCAAGAGCTTCAGAGGCAAATTTTTTGAACATAAAATAAATAGTTTAGAGTAAAAATGGTTTAAAAGTAATTACAAATTATTAAATAAGTTGATTGTAATCAAAGTAGTACAATCATAATTCGTAATCATTTCTAATATACTAAAAAAGCGTTTTATCTCATAAAGATAAAACGCTTTTTATGATTTTATTTTTTATAAAAAATAAAGATTATAGAGCTTTTTTATAATTTTCGGTTACTTGTTCCCAGTTAGCTACATTCCAAAATGCACCAACATAATCAGGACGTTTGTTTTGATATTTGAGGTAATAAGCGTGTTCCCAAA
>CAKZOK010000163.1 GCA_937136415.1 uncultured Cytophagales bacterium
TTCTATTGCTTGCTGCTTTCATCAATTTATCTGAACGAACAACAGAACTATTACTACCAGCAAAGGGATTTTGCATTTCAACTTCAACAATCTTAGTAGAAGCCATTTTTTTTAGCAACTCTTCTGTTAATTCTACGTAATTTAAAGTTGCATTTTCTAGCACACTATTACCTGAATATGTTGATTTTTGTTCATTTGATTCAAAAGTGATTATTTCATTTGAACCATCTTCAAAAATAAATGCTATTTTTATATTTTTTCCTATTACAATTTTACTTTTAGGAGAAAGTCCTGTTCTTCCGTGTCTATTTGAAAATTGAAGCACTAATTTATCATCTTTTTTTACGAAGCTAAGTGCAATATTTCTTTTTCCATTCATGTAAAAGCTACAGTATTTAGACTCTATTATTTTTTCTTTATTATTAAAAACAGAAGATTTTCTGGCACTTTTACGTTGTTTTAAGAAATATTTATCACAATCTTCTTGAGCATAAATATTACAATTTGTAAAAAATAGAAATATGAAGAAGGCAAAGGTTATATAATTTTTCATAAATTTCATTAAATTAAAATACACATTATAAAATTAAAAATACAATTAAATTTTACAATTATCTAAAAAAAACTTTTAAAAGTTTGTAGCTTATTTAAAAAATTAAATGCCACCTTATCTTCGTGAAGTTTTTGGCTTAATTTTGATAACTTTCCTCTATCAAAGTATTCTAAAATATTCATCATTTCTTCAATGTTAGTTATATCTTTAAAACTAGGATATTTTTGACGACCAACTATCTCTATTAGTATCTTATGATTATCAAAAGGTGATTTATTATCATAAACCTTACTCACAATGTTTTTTTGATATAGATAATTAACACTGAACCAATCTAAAGTATAAAAACCATATAAATTATTTACACCTAAAGAATCAGAACTTGTTTTTGTATATTGGAAGTCACCTAAAAAGAGTTGTTTATAAGCATCATCTTCAAATACTTGTGATAAATATAAATTGAGTTCTCTAAATTGGAACATAAAATTAATATCTATTAAAGAGTCTGTTTCTTTATTTAAAAAGTCAATAATATTATTAGAAACTTCATAATTAGCTGTAGCTGCTTGACAGGCAACATGTTTTGCTAAATACCTAAAAATATTTTTTGTTTTTTCTTCCCATTGATTTCCAAAAACTTCTGTTAAATCTATATAACCTTCATTAAAAATATTTGATGTATTTTTAAAAATATAGTCTGTGAAAAAAGTATAATCTACATCAATAGAATGACTTCTTGCATTATTACAATTTTTGCACATACATTTTTCAAATTTCATATAATCTGATTTAGAACCCCTTAATGGAAGATTACTCGTGTTTTTACGTAAAATAAGTTTTTTATCTTGATAGCTTCCTGTTCCGTATATCCTTTCAATATCAGTTTTTTTCAATTTATGCTCTCTGCTGTCAGCGATGTTGCCACACCACCAACATTTATCATTATAATTTAATCTTTTTATATCCATTATAATTTATTTACAATTTAGAGTTAAACAAAATAATTATAGAGTATCCTTTTATTATAACGATTTTGAGATACAAAAAACTCCCCCAAAACCAAAAAAGTTTCAAAGGAGTTTTCGTATTTAATTTATTACTTATCATTACTTACTCGCTTCCAACATTTCCTCTACGGCTGCTTCAAGCTGCTCATCTTTTCCTTCGCCTTGTGGCGTAGGATTATTTTTGATTTCAATATCTGGCATAAGCTCTGTGTTTTCCATATATTTTCCATCGGTGCGAATAATTCCTACTTGTGGAATACCAAAAACGATAGTTGGGTCAATTAAAGTTTCCCACCAAACAGCCGTTCCTGTTCCTGCAACTGGCATACCGATAAGTTTACCAATTTTCAAATGTTGATAGACATAAGGAAAAATATTAGCATCAGAATAATTACTTTCATTCATCAAAACAGTAGAAGGTTTGTTCCATTTAAACATTGGTTCTGTACCAATTTTTTCTCCTCTTGGCACGATTTCGAAATACTGTTTTCCACTAAGGAAAGTAGCCAAATCGTCGTGCAACCAACCACCACCATTAAAACGAGTATCTACAATCAAGGCTTTTTTGTTGCCGTGTCGTCCTAAAGCCTCCGAAAAAAGCTCTCTAAAACTACTACTATTCATTCCTCTTACATGAACATAACCCACTTTTCCGTCTGATAATTTTTCCGTTTCTTCTCTACGACTATTTACCCAACGCTCATACAAAAGCCCACGTTCTTGCCAAGTATTGATAGGTAAAACAATTACTTCTTTTGTCGTTTTTGATTTTGCATCAAGAATAGTAAGCAACGTTCTTTCTCCTGCCTTACGGTTCAGAAGAGAATGATAATTCATTGTAGGAGTAATTTCTACACCATCAATTTTTTGGATAATATCACCTGCTACAATGTCTTTATTTGCTTTTTGCAACGGACTTTTATTCAAAACTTCTGCTATTTTTAATCCATTTCCTGTATAAGAATTGTCATAAAAAGCTCCCAAAACAGCAGTACGGTCGCCATTTGAGTCGTAATGGCGATAACGAGTTCCTGTATGTGAGGCATTGAGTTCTCCCAAAAGTTCGCTTCCCATTTCTGCAAAATCATAGTTGTTGTTGATGTGAGGCAAGAAACGAGCATATTCCTTTTTGTAAAAATCCCAATCTACACCATGAATATCTGTAACATAAAATTTCTCACGTACTTGTCGCCACATATGCTCAAACATATATTCACGCTCTGCTGCTGCATTGAGTTTCATTTTGGCATTAATAGCAACTGGTTTTGGCGTATTTGAAGCCAAATCAATTTTTTTGATACTTCCATTTGCCAACAAAAATAGATTTTTGCCTTCCTTATCCATTACAAGACTTCCACCTCTTACGCCAAGCTTCGAAACAAGTTTGGTTTCCTTTTTTCTCAAATCCTCTACCCAAAGGTCAGCACCTTTTTCAAAAGAAGTTAGATAATAAAGTTTGTCGCCATCAGGCGTTAGGGCAGCATCACTCATTCTTGAGGCGTGGCTTGTCAGACGAACTTTTCGGTCTTCAAAACCTGTCCAATCAAAAATAAGAGCTTTAACCTTATCCTCTTTTTTGTCGTCTTTTTTCTTATCATCGTCTTTCTCTTTATCTTCGTCTTTTTTTGCATCGCCTTCTAATTCTTTCCAAAGTGCATATTCTTCTTCCGACATCGTAAATTGTTTCCAAGCATCTTGCTCAAAAAACTGAATGTAGGCATCGTATTCAGAACCCCAACTACCGTGCGAACGCAAACCTTCTTTATCTGAAAGCCAATAAAAAGCCTTTCCGTTCATTGCAAAACGAGCTGCCACATCACTATAACCACTTTGTGTAAGATTTTTGATAGCATCTTCTCCTGTTGCAGCTACCAAACCTACTTGCGAAATCCACGCTTTATTTGGTTCATAATTAATCAAAAACCATTTCGAATCTGGACTCCAAGTATAATATTGGTCGCCATCAGAATAAGAATATGAAAGTTTGTCGGTAATGGTGCGTGCTTTTTTGGAAGCCAAATTGATTACTTTCAATGCTTTTCGGTCTTCGATATAAGCAACTTCTTTTCCATCAGGCGAAAATAAAGGCTGGAAAGATTCATTTTTATCGTTTGTAAGTGCTGTTTCATTCAAAACTGTACTTGCATAAAAATATTTTTCTTCTTCTCTTCCTAATTTTGTTTGATAAACATTCCAACTTCCATTTCTTTCAGCCGAATAAATAAGAGCTTTTCCATCAGGAGAAAAATCTACATTGCGTTCTTGTTCTGGTGTATTTGTGATTTGTTTGGTATAACCATTTTCTACGGCTGTTACGAAAACTTCTCCACGAACAATAAAAGCAACTTCTTTTCCATTGCTAGACACTGCCATATCTGTAACTCCACCACGAAGTCTTTTATAAACAATTTGATTATAACGATTATCTTGTTCGATTTGAATAGCTATTTTTTTAGGTTCTTGACCGTCTTTCATTGTATAAATTTCGCCATTATAACCAAAACAAAGTGTTTTTTCGTTCGAAGCTGTAAGAAAACGAACAGGGTGATTTTCCAAATTGGTAACCTTGGTTTGTGTAGCCGAAGCAGAAGGATTCATTTTAAAAATATTCATAGAAACTTTATCATTTTCTACGCCTCCTTTTTCACTCAAAAAATAAATATCATCGCCCACCCAAATAGGATTACGGTCTTCTTCTAAATTTTTTGTGAGCTGTGTATGTTTTTTGGTAGCCATATCATACACCCAAATATCTCTCGCAACACTTGAAACGTGGTGTTTTCTCCATTCGTTTTCATAGCCTTTTCGGTCTTCATAAACCAATTTGCTTCCTGCTTGGTTAAAATTTCCTTTTTGTGTTGTTTCATTAATTACCATTTCTGGACGATTATTTCCTACGGCTGCATCTACCGAAACTTTGTAAAGCTGCTCAAAACCACCGAAAGGAAAAGCTGCATCTTTTTGGGTAGGCATACGATAAGCATTGAAATAAATAAATTTTCCGTCAGAAGAAAAAGCTACTGGCGTATCATTAGAAGAGTGCATTGTAAGGCGTTTTGGTTCTCCTCCATCTGCATTCATTACAAAAATATCTTTGTTTCCGAAACGGTCAGAGGCAAATGCTATCATTTTTCCATCTGGCGACCAAATAGGATTTACATCATAGGCTTCATGTAAGGTAAGCAAAGAAGCACGCCCTCCGTTTGCATCAACTTTATAAATATCTCCTTTGTAGCAAAAAGCAATATTTTGTCCGTTGGGAGAAATGGCAGAATAACGCATCCAAAGAGGATTTTCGTTTTTATCATTTGTATCTTGTGCCAAAATAGGAAAGGTCAGCAACAAAGCAAAGGCTGCTAAAATCCATTTTGAGAAATTGGTAAGTGTGTGCATAGAAAGTGTTTTGAGTAAATAAATAGAAAATCTAAAAACAGTAAGTAACAAATATACTTTCAGACTTACAAACTGTACCTTATTCAGACAATAATTAACTTTTTTTGTTAAAATGATGAGTTAAACTTAACTTTATATTCTAAATCATTCTTTGTGCTAACCTCAAGAAGTTATTTCACGTTCAAAGAAAACAGTTATGGCTTTATGGTCTGACAATTTATTTACTTCAAATTTTTACTTATTTAATTTATGGGATTTTTTTGGTCAATTATTATTGGAATTTTGGCAGGTTTTATTGCTGGTAAAGTAATGCGTGGCAAAGGATTAGGCTTGTTTGTAAATCTTATTGTGGGTATTGTTGGTGCTTCTATTGGTGGTTGGATTTTTACCAAACTTAATATAATGGTAGAAGCTAGTTTTATAGGAAACCTTATTACTTCAACAGTAGGAGCAATTATTTTGCTTTTCGTTATTGGGATTTTTACTGGAGGAAATAAAAAGAGATAATTTTTTACATCAATTTATTTTCTTATTAATCCTCTTAGAATGACAAAGACAACTTCTAAGAGGATTTTTTTTAGGACTTTTGCAAATTAAGAGTTGAATAAACCATTCTATCGTTTTGACCTTTCCCAGCCACTCTGAAAAAGATAAAAAATACAATAAAAATACTATTTGTTTTTTAAATAATACATTTGAGTAAAATTTTTAATTTGAGTAATTTTTTAAATAATTTAATTATATTTGTATAGAAATATAATTCCATTTTTATTTTTTTAAAATTATCACAGTTCATATTTTCAAAGACTTAGCAAAAATAAGATTCTTCTTACTTATACCTACGAATACAATGAAAACTAAATTTATTTTTGTGGCTTTTTGCTCTATTTTTATTCTTTTTATAGGACTATTTCAAATAAACTCTCTCTTAGCTCAGACTGACGAAGAAGGGCGTTATAAATTTTCTATTGATGATTTGGGAGTTCGAAAAACAGCCGAAATACAAGTAGTAACAGCTTCCAAACGCAGCCAAAGTATTCGTAAAGCACCTGCTACAATTATGGTAATTACTGCCCAGCAAATCCGAGAGCGAGGTTATGAATCTTTAGATGATGTGTTTAGAGATTTGCCTGCTTTTGACTTAACTCGCATACATGGTATTTTTCCCACTATTTGGACACAGCGTGGGCTTTATGGCGATGAAAACAAACGTACTTTATTGATGATAGATGGAATTGTAGAAAATAATATTTTAGAAGGAAATGTTTTGGGAGGCTCTCAATACAGCCTTCATGCCATCGAACGCATAGAAATTATTTGGGGTAGTGGTTCGGCATTATATGGAGCAAATGCCTTTAATGGTGTCATTAATTTAATTTCCAAAAAAGGAGAAGATATAGAAGGATTAGAGTATCAAGGAGGTTATGGTGCATATCAAACTCGTTTTAATAAAATAGTCACAGGTTTTAGAAAGGATAGTCTTGATGTTATGATTTCGGGTTCTTTATTTAATAGTGAAGGTCCTACTTTTAAGGAACGCCATCCAGATTATAATGCTAGTTTTGTTGATAATGCTTACTCTATTATTGGTCGTATCAGTTGGAAAAATTTCAAATTAGGTTTTAGTCGTTTTGATAGACCTATGGGGCAAGGACAGTTTTCGAATCCACCAACAGAATATTATAACCTTCCTCTCTATGGGCATCAGGATAGTGAAGGGACGCTCGTAAGTGGTGGCTCTGCGCCCATTGATATTGCTAATGAACGTGCAGGTATTTGGCGTTCGGTTACCAATACATTATCACTCAATTATCAAAAAGATATATCAAGAAAAGCTTCTCTTTTAGCAAAAGCATATTATCGTCGGACAGGCATTGCAGAAAATAGTTATGATTATTATTTTTCGCCAGCAGATTCTGCTTACCAACGATTAGCTTATACCCATGATTCTTATTTGGCAGGCACTGAAATTCAATTAGATTATAGCCTAACAGATGCACAAAAACTAACTTTTGGTCTTGTCTATGAATATAGTGATGTAGAAAAAGGATATAGAGGATATGAAAATATAAATCGTTTTGACAACTCTTTTAATAGCTTTTATACTAGTATTTTGAAAGATAAAAGTCAAAGGGAAAGCGTTGTTTATCAAAACTTTGCTGCTTATGGACAGTATATTATTAACTTACCAGTGCTTGATTTTACTGACCTTATTCTTGGAGTTCGTTATGACCAAAATAGTGTTTATGGAAGTACAATTAATCCTCGTGTAGCAATCGTCGCTAATCCAAATGAATTATTAACTCTCAAGCTGATGGCAGGAAGTGCTTATCGTCCACCTAATAATTTTGAACTCTTTACCGAAACTTCTGCACGAATTACAAACCCTGAGCTTGTTCCTGAAAAAGTAAATTCATTTGAAGCAAACATTACTTTTACTCCGACCAAAAAACTCTCTATCGAAACAAGTGCATTTTATAATTCATATTCTGATATTATTGTTTCGAATGTAGAAATAGGAGATATTGATGGTGATGGAAATACTAATTTTCAAAATCAAAATCAAGGAACAGCTCAAGTAATAGGCTTAGAATTGAAAACACAATATATTATCCATCCGAGTACTTCTATTTTTGGAAATCTTACTTTACAAGACCCCAAACAAGAAAATGGAAAGGAAAATCCGACTGTTCCTAATATTACCAAAATAAAAGGAAATATTGGCTTTCAAGCTACTTTTGCCAAAATGTTAAGTTGGTATTTTGTTGGGAATGCTGTTGGAAAGCGTTCTACAAATGATTCGAATCCATTGCGTTCCGTTCCGAGTTATTTTATTTTTAATACTGCTATTTCCACTAAAAACTTTATTAATGATAGAGTAAGTTTTGTTCTTTCTGTAAATAATCTTTTCAATACCTCTTATTTTGATGCAGGAATTAGAGGCGCAACAGGAGGATATTATGGAACAAAACACCAACAATTAGAAAGAAATGGAACATTAAAGATTATTGTAAAAATATAGAAAGAATATTATTTTTTTGTATTTTTATGCAATTACTCATGAAGTTGTTTTAAAAAGATATATTTTTCCTTAGAATTAGGTTTACAAATCCAATTCTAAAAAAACAAACTAGATTTTGTTGGTCTTTTAGCATAGCGACACCAACAAACACACACAAAACTAACTCTTTAAACAATTTTTATTGCCTATATTTAGAAAGCATCTATCTAAATGCTATTATTTATTCTATACTAACCAAAAATGCTAAAGAAAATTTCTCTTTTTATTCTCTTATTTATAGGTTTTGTAATTATTTCAAAAGCCCAGAAATTAGAAATATCTTATTTTGTTGATTCTTTACATCAACAAAGTATCGAAAAAATAGATAATATAGAATTTATCAAATCTCAAACAAATTTACTTAATTTTGCCAATACAAATAGTGCTATTTGGGTTCGAATACAGACCTCTAAATCTAATAAAGATAAAATTTTAGAAATTACTACTCCTTTGATTGATACACTTGATGTTTATCACAAAGTAGAAAATAAGTTCGTCAAAAAACGTTATGGCTCACACCTACCCTTTGAACAACGTCTTTATAATAACAGAATGTTTTTGTTTGATATTAATGATAGTGAAATAATATATATTCGATTTAGTAGCAAGTTTCCATTAGAAATTCCCATATACCTAACCAATGCAAAAAAAGTTACCAAAAAGCAAAAAGAATCTAACTTCTTTTTTGGAATATACTTTGGAATTTTGTTTGCTCTTTTTATGTATAACTCTCTTCTTGCAATTACTGTAAAAGACAAAGTATATATATATTATTTGGGCTATATTCTTTTTGTAGGACTTTTTTATGGAATGCTTACAGGTTTTGCTCAGTCATTTCTATATCCTAATACTCCTCAATTAAACTCTTACCTTGTATTCATACTCTCTTTTGCTATTTTCTTTATTATAGAATTTTGTTCTCAATATTTAAAATTAAAGCAACATAGTCGCACAAACTATTGGACTCTCAAAGCATTTGCAGTACTAAATATGCTATTTGGTGTTTTTGATATATTTATAGACCATGTAGTATTAATGGCTGTTTCTCAAATATTCAGTTTAGTAGTAAGTCTTTACCTAATTGTACTAGGAGTATATTCGCTTGTCTTCAAAAAACAAAAAGAAGCACTCATTTATGTTATTGCTTGGACAGGCTATTTAACTGGTATTGTATTATTAATTTTAGAAATTAATGGTGTTTTGCCTTCTAATTTTATTACTCAAAACGCCATCTTTATTGGTTCGGCTACTGAAGTTATTTTATTTTCGATTGCTCTTGCGATGCGCATCAATCAATATAAAAAAGAAAAAGAAATCGCTCAAAAAAATGAATTAAAACAACTTGAAGCAAATCAAAATTTAATCAAAAAACAAAAAGCCCAACTTGAAAATAAAGTAGAAGAGCGTACTATTAGCCTCAAAGAAACAGTAGAAGAACTACATCAAATCAATGAAGAATTAGAAAGCTCTTTACAGATTATTACCTCTCAAAACAATAAAATTACACGCATGCACAATGGCGTTACAGCAAGTATAAATTACGCCAAACGTATTCAGGAAGCTCTTTTACCTTTTGATAATCGCATGTCTGAAATTTTATCAAATTATTTTGTGCTTTATATGCCAAGAGATATTGTTTCAGGTGATTTTTATTGGTTTGCCAATTTGGAAGAAAAAATAATTGCTATACAAGCAGATTGTACAGGACACGGTGTCCCTGGTGCATTTATGTCAGTGATAGGAATTAATGTTTTAGAAGAAATTATCAATGCTAGAGGTATTACTGACCCAAGTGAAATACTTAGTCAGGCTGATAATTTAATCCGATATTCGTTGAATCAATCAGAAAACCAAAGTCAAGATGGAATGGATATGAGCATCGCTTGTCTTTACAAAAATGAACGAAAAATAGAGCTTGCAGGCGCAATGAGTTCTATTTATATTATCGAAAACAATGAAATGAAAAGAATAAAAGGGGACAAATTTCATATTGGAGGTTGGCGCAATCATAAACAAAAAAAATTTACTACACATACTATTATTCCTACCAACACTACCTATATCTACCAAACAACAGATGGTTATCAAGACCAGTTTGGAGGTATTAAAAATAAAAAATTTAGCTCTAAACGTTTACAAAAAATGTTCTTTGAAATTCATAACAGACCAACAATAGAACAACAACAAATCTTAAAGGATACCATAAATGATTGGATGGAAGAAGCAGAAGAATCTCAAATTGATGATATTTCAATATTTATGGTAGAATATTAACAAATTAATCCTCAAGCTATTTTGCATAAAAAAAATATTTATAACTCAGCTTATAATTTTGAAGAACTTACCAAAACAAATCCTTCTTTAAAAAAATTTATATTTATAAATCAATATCAAACCAAAACGATTGATTTTGCAAATCAAAAAGCTGTATTAGAATTGAATAAATCACTTTTGGCACACCATCATAATATAGAAAATTGGACAATTCCAGAAGGATATTTATGCCCTCCAATTCCTAGCCGAGCTGATTATTTGTATTATATAAATGATTTGTTGAATGATAAAAAAAAACAAAACAACCCTAAAACAATAAAAGGGCTTGATATTGGAGTAGGTGCAAATTGTATTTATCCAATTTTGGCAAGTCAATTATTTAATTGGAAAATGGTTGGAGTAGATAGCAACAAAACAGCTATCAAATCTGCACAAATGAATATAGAAAATTCTACAAAACTAAAACAAAATATAGAAATTAGACAACAAGAGTCAAACGCAAACATTTTTAAAGGAATTATTAAAGAAAATGAATATTTTGATTTTACAATCTGTAACCCTCCCTTTCATGCATCAGAAAAAGAAGCTAATTCGGCTGCTTTACGAAAACTCAAAAACCTAAATAAGAGCAAATTAAATCAGAATGATATAAAATTAAATTTTGGAGGGCAAGCCAACGAACTTTGGTGTAATGGTGGCGAAGCTCTTTTTATCAAACGAATGATAAAACAAAGTATAGAATTTGGTAAGCAAGTAAATTGGTTTACTACTTTGGTTTCGAAAAGTGAAAATTTAAAAGGAATTTATAAACTACTTGAAAAAGCAAAAGCAGAATACAAAACAATAAATATGCAACAAGGAAATAAAAAAACAAGATGCGTAGCGTGGAAATTTTCTTAGTAATTCAATTCAAAGTCAAAACAGCAATAAATTAATTTTGGTGGTGTTGTAAAAAGTAGGATAGCATATTTAGTTGTTGGTGTCGCTACGCTAAAACATCAACAACGATATTGAATTTTTCATGTGTATTCAACCTCACAAAAGGCTTCATACAAAAGCAACCATGATAATATTTATTTCATAAAAAATAAAATTAAAAATTCTACTACAAATAATCCGTCAATAAATCCTGTAAAATACCATTCTGAACGTTTATTCGAACTAAAAATAATCAAAAAAGCAGTCAAAATATACACAATTCCAAAATGAAGAAGGTAATTTATATGAAAATAATATATCAAAATTAGACAAATAACAAGCAAAACAAGAGCAACTATTTTGCTTATTAGAGGATTCAAAAGGCTTACCAATGTAGCCAGCCCATTTTGTTTATCTCCTTCTTTGTCCCTAATATCAAATGGAATTGTGATTGCCAAAGTAAATAATAATCGCTCAAAAAATAAAGCTATTGTTTTAAAATTTTGAATAATTAAGTCTTCGTGCAACATCGGAAAAATCACCGTTGCGCTCGCCCATACATAGGCAATCAAAAATATTTTGAGGTAGGGAATATTTCGCCATGCAGGAACAGAAAAGTATTTTTTTTCTTTACTTTCTTCTATTTTTCCATTTATTTCTTCTTTCAAAATTTCTTCTGAAGGCAATTCGATATGAATAGGAACAGTATAAAAAATTGAAATAATAGCCAAATGCACCAAAAACCAAAATTGATTAAGTGTAAGAAAAAAAGGAGCAGGAATAAGCAAAATCAAACTTAAAAAAAAAATAATTTTGAGTACTTTTCTTTTTTTATAAATAAATTCGAATTTCTCAGAAGCTGTGCCTTTCGTATAAAAAACACACAGGTTATAAGTAACAAGTGTCCCAAAGAAAAGTACCCAAACAGGTGCAATCTCAAACGAAATCCCAGCCGTTTCGAAAAGCAAAAGATAGCTACTCAACCCCATAAAAGCAGCACCTATGGATACCCAAAAATTCCCAAAAACAAGCCAACGGAAAGGATTAATAATGAAATTGTTTAAACTTTTAAATTGTTGTTCAATTCTCCAGAACTGAACAAAAACACCTTTTTAGAAACCAATACACTAATTTTAGAAATTTAAAGAAGTATTTTGCCAGTCATTTCTTTTGGAATTGCTATATTCATCAAGCTCAAAATAGTAGGCGCAATATCTCCTAATTTTCCATTTTTGAGAGAATCCTTATTTCTAATTTCTTTATTTATTGTTTCATTTGAGAGCAAAAACATCGGAACTTCATTGGTTGTATGCGCTGTATTGGGCGTTCCGTCTTCATTTTTCATTTTATCAGCATTTCCATGGTCTGCAATAATTATAACCTGATAATTATTTTTCAATGCTGTTTCTGAAACTTCTTTTGCACACAAATCTACTGTTTGACAGGCTTTTACAGCAGCCTCAAAAACTCCAGTATGACCTACCATATCAGGATTTGCAAAATTAAGACAAACAAAATCAGGTTTATTTTCATTTATCTCATTTATGACTTTATCTTTTAGTTCGAAGGCACTCATTTCGGGCTTCAAATCATAGGTTGCTACTTTTGGAGAAGCACACATAACTCTATTTTCGCCCTCAAATTGTTTTTCTCTTCCTCCTGAAAAAAAGAAAGTAACATGAGGGTATTTTTCTGTTTCTGCTGCACGAAGTTGAGTTTTATTATTTTTTTCTAAAATCTCTCCTAGAGTATTATTCAAATCTATATCATCAAAAATAATATTTACATTTTCAAATTTTTTGTTATAATTAGTCATTGTAACATAATGCAAATCTAACTTTTGCATCTGATACTCTTCAAAATCTTGCTGACAAAGAGCCTGCGTTATTTCTCTGCATCTATCTGTACGAAAATTGAAGGCAATTACGACATCGTTTTTTTCAATTTTTGCCAAAGGTTCATCATTATCATCTGTAATACTGATAGGTTGTAAGAACTCATCTGTAACCTCATTTTTATATGATTTTTCTAAGGCAAGAACAGCGTTTTTTTCCTTTTTGCCTTCGCCTTTTGTCATTAAATTGTAGGCTAATTTGATTCTTTCCCAACGATTATCTCTATCCATTGCATAATAACGACCAATCAAGGAAGCAATTTTTGCATTTGTTTTTTCTAAGTGATTTTCTAAATCCTCTATAAATTTTTTACCTGAGTTTGGGTCTGTATCTCTGCCATCTGTAAAGCCATGAATAAAAATATCCTTCAAACCAGATTCGGTAGCAAGTGAGGTAAGAGCCTTTAAATGAGAAGAATGCGAATGAACGCCCCCCTCCGAAATAAGACCAATAAAATGAAGTTTTACATTATTTTCTTTGGCATAATTAAAGGCATTTTGCAGCGTTTTGTTTTGTCTTAACTCATTATTTTTGATAGAAACATTAATACGAGCTAGATTTTGATAGACTATCCTACCAGCACCAATATTTATATGTCCGACTTCCGAATTTCCCATTTGCCCTTCTGGAAGTCCTACAAACTGCCCATCAGTTCGAAGTTTTGAATTTGGATAATTAACATATAAGCTATCTATAAAAGGTGTTTTGGCTGCATCAATGGCTGAAACATTTTTATTTTGAGCAATTCCCCAGCCGTCCAAAATTAATAAGAGAACTTTATTATTATTTTCTGAATTATTCATTTTTTTAATCTATTAGAAGTTTTTTATCAAAAACGAAGGTAAAAAAAACTATTCTTTTTTAATTAATGAATCAAGATAATTTTCCAAAACTCTAATATTTTTATATTCTTGAAGTTTTGAAATGGTATAAATATTTTCTTTTATATCATAATAATAAGTTTCAGAATGAAGGTCTAATTTTCCTTTTATGACTTTTGTATGTGTTACTTTTCTTTTTTGAGGAGGCTTATAAGTAATAGTTATATTTTTTTTGAGTTCTTTGTTTTCAATTATCTGAATTATTTCTTCAAACTGTTTTTTAGACAAAAAAAGACTATCTGAATAATCTTTTCCTGTCAAATTATACATTAATTTATCATTTTGAAGAAACCATTTTTTTTCTGAATATCGAAAAATTCTTTTTGAATGATTATTATAATATTCTCCAATTTGAAGTTCTAATTTAATTGTATTTGAAGTAGAAAAAGAAAAGCTACCAACAATCAGAAATAAACAAATAATTGACAAAATAATTTTCATGTTTTTTTAAATTGTGTTAAAGGAATATAAAACTCTTATGCTAAGAATTATTATCTTTGAGTAGATTATAACAAAGAATAATTAAGACAAAATAAACTATTTCCTAACAACTACAAAACACATAAATCACATGTCTTCAAAAATTACTTTAGTGGGTGCTGGTTTGGTTGGTTCTTTACTTTCTATTTTTTTGGCAAAAAAAGGGCAACAAGTAGAAGTTTTTGAGCGTCGTCCAGATTTTCGTAAAATAGGTGCTGTTGGTGGGCGTTCTATCAATTTGGCTTTGAGTGATAGAGGTTGGCGAGCTTTAAAAGAGGCAGGAATCGAACAAGAAATCAAAGAAATTGCGCTTCCTATGCGTGGCAGAATGATGCACAACCCAGAAGGAAAACTCACTTTTCAGCCTTATGGCAAAGAAAATCAAGCTATTTATTCTGTTTCAAGAGCAGCCCTAAATGAAATTTTGATGAACACTGCTGAAAAAAAACATAATGTAAAATTTAACTTTAATCAGTCCTGTCAAAATGTTGATATAAGAGAAACAAAAGCAACTTTTGAAAATCAAGAAAATAAAAATAAAATACAAAAACCCTTAAAATCAGAGATTATTATTGGTGCTGATGGTGCTTTTTCGGCTGTGCGTGGACACATGCAAAAAACACCTCTTTTCAATTATACACAATATTATTTACCTCACGGTTACAAAGAATTACATATTCCTGCCAACGAAGACGGAACTCACAAACTGGCTGTTGATGCCTTACACATTTGGCCTCGTCATAGTTTTATGTTAATTGCACTTCCTAATACTGATGGCAGTTTTACATGTACATTATTTTTGCCTTTTGAGAGTGATAAAGGCAATAAAGAAGCCTTCGAAAGATTAAATACTGATAAAGAAATAATGTCTTTTTTTGAAACTCATTTTGCCGATGTTATTCCGATTATGCCCACTTTATTAGACGATTTTAAGCAAAATCCTACTTCTTCTTTAGTAACCATTCGTTGCTCTCCTTGGGCGTATGAAGGCAATGTTTGTTTGATTGGTGATGCCTCTCATGCCATTGTTCCTTTTTATGGACAAGGAATGAACTCAGGTTTTGAAGATTGTTTTTATTTCAATGAAATTATGAAAAAACAGCTTGAAAAAAATGATTCTATAAATTGGAAACAATTATTTGTAGATTTTCAAGACCAGCGCATTACCAATACAAATGCCATAGCTGATTTGGCAATTCAGAATTTTATCGAAATGCGTGATAGAGTGGCTGACCCAGAGTTTTTGTTACGAAAAAAAATTGAAGCAAAATTATATGAAAAATTTCCTAATCGTTGGATTCCTCAATACACAATGGTAACTTTTAGTCATCTGCCGTATTCTTATGCACTCAAAGTAGGAAAAAAACAAGACGAAATTATGAAAAAAATTATGAAAAAAGAAAACCTCGAAGCTACATGGGAGAGTTTAGATTGGGAAGAAATTGTGGAACAACTGCATCAAAACGTTTAACTTTTTATTAAAATTCTTCGTATAAAAAACAGAAACAATTTATTTCATAAAATTAAAATTTAAACATGAGCAAAAGCACAAAAATTTGGTTAGGCATTTTTACATTTTCACCTCTATTAGTAAGTATTTTGGCAATAATTGCATTTATAGGAACTTTCATGGCTGTTGCCTCAACGGCTGGGGCTGGTCATCAAAATCCACCAGATGAATTTTTGGGACTCTTTTTTGGAGGGTTTTTTACTTTCTTTATTCTAATTTTATTAGCTTCTTTAGCCGATTTAGGGGTTACAATTTACTATATCATTGATATAATCAGAGATGAGAGTGTAGATGAAACTGAAAAAATAGTTTGGGCATTAGCTCTTTTCTTTGGCTCATTTATTAGTACAGTTGTATATTATTTTGTTCGAATTTTGAATAAGAAAGAAGGAAATATTTTGAAAAATAATAAGAAATTTGAGATGTCTGGTTACGATAATTAGAATAATTACTTCTTAAAAAAACGTGCTTCTTGCCCTTCAAAAAGCAAATAATACGCTCCCAAATTAAGATTTGAACAATCTACCGTTAATCCATTACCTTCCAAAATCAACTTGCCATTGTTGTCTAATATCTGATAATTGGTCGAACGAGAAAAGGTAATTCGATTGGTAACACTTTTTGGATAAAAACTAACTTGTTGTTGCCCTTCCGAAACAAATTTTATTTCGGGTGAATAATAATATTTTCCTGTAACATCTAGGTATTTTAGCCTATAAATATTTTCTCCTGCATTATGGTTTAAGGGTAATCTATATATATTTTGTTGTGCATTGCCCTTACAACTAATTACTTTTTCGACTATCCAAGTACGATTATTTTTGATTTGAATAAAAAATTGTCCAAATTTTTTCTCTCCTTTTGTAACCCAAACCATTGTTGTCATATCTACATTTATAGATGAAAAACGAAATGGAAGCCTATCTTTAATGGCTTGTGAATTTAATATTTTTGGGGTACAATCTTTTGCATGAATAATTCTTACAACAACTTGGTCATTGACTTTCAAAAATGACATATTAATATCAAATGCTGTCGTGGCAGGAAATTTAACAGCTTTATTATTAACAAAAATCTCTTTAATGCAATATTGCGAATTAGAGGTTTGAGGATTCTGAACATATAAGTTTGTTCCGTGATATACACCTTTTATGACCAATTCTTTTTTAGTATTACTTTGAGCCAAAAGAGATGTAGAATAGAAAACAGACGATAAAACAACAAAAAGACTGAATAAACAAAGAGGAAATCTTTTTTTCATACACTTGTATAAATAAAATTCAAATTAATAAGATAATTTAACACATCAGTTACACCAAATTAATCAAAAAAAAACAGTTTCCTAAATTATCATCATAAATTATCAGTTTATGAATCATAGTTTGAGTAGAAAACTGTTTGTATTATATTTTTATTTTTTATCAAAAAGTTGATATATTTTATTGATTATCAGCCTTAAATTTTTCTAACATTTTGATAAAATCTTTTTTTGCACGATATCCTGGAGCAACAGCAACTTGTTTTTTATTATTTATCAAAACAATGGAAGGATAACCTGTAACCTTAAAAACTCCTCCTGAAAGCTGTCTGTAAGTAAGTTTTTGCCCATCAAACGAGGTTGCATCTTGGCTTTCTGCATCTAATTTTACGGCGTGATAATTCTGAGCTACATATTCTATTACTTCATCTGTTTGGAATGTATTTTTATCCATTTTTTTGCACCAACCACACCAATCTGTATAAACATCTACAAAAATAGGTTTGTTATCTTGAGCTGATTTTGCCATTGCTTCTTCGAAAGTAAGCCATTGAATTTTTTCTTTTTTTACTGAATTTTCTACTACTTTTTGATTTTCTACTACGCTATTTCCAGAAAAAAATGTAAAACCAGTTGTTGCAAAAAAACAAAGTAGGAAAATTACAAATAATGTATTTTTTTTCATTATAATATTTATTTTTAAAGAGAATAATAAATTAATACTCAAACCAAAACCAACTTTAGCATTGATTCAAGCAAACAAAGAGAGGCAATTAAATAACAAAATTGATTTTGAAAAGTTATAGAAATAGAAAATCTTTTTAATATTAAAAATCAATTATTTTTTTTATTTAAAACAAATGCAAAGCCAATTTTTATTTTTATTCCTACTTCGGTAATTTTTTTAATAAAAAATGTATTAATTTATCATAAAAGCCTTAAATTAGCACTCTCAAATTAGTTTTAGTTTTGCACACCCATTTTTTAAACTAATTTTATTTTTTCCTATTCCTATCCCAACTATATTTTTAATTGTCTATGAGAAATATCAAAAAACTCAACACACCTTTCCTTTTGTTTTGCTCCATTTTTTTCTTATCATTTTTAATGATTAGCTGTGGGTCTGCCCCTCAAACTATTTCCAAAGACACCTATAACGTATATAAAAAACAAGCAAAACAAGGCAATGCTGCTTCAATGCTCAAAATTGCCAATGCTTTTAAAGGTGATATGTTTACCAGTAATGAATATAGAGATTATAAAAATGCTATCAGTTGGTATTCGCAGGCGATGGCAGCCAGCTCTAAGCAAAAAATATCTGCTGCTACTGAGCTTTTCGAAATTTATATAACAGGAAATGAAGATGTTCCTAGAAATATTACCTCAGCAAAAAAATGGTTGAGTATAGTAGCTGATAGTATTGATTTGCATCTTTATTATCAAGATAATACAGACCTGTTTTTAATGGATATTTTTGATATTTATAAAGAAGCCACCAAAACAGATGCAAGTGCAGAAAGTCAGTTTTTATTAGGACGTTATTTTTTGGAATTTGAAATTGATTATAATACAGGCATTCATTTTTTGGAGAAAGCAGCCAATACTGATAGTGTTAGATATGCTAAGAATGTAAATTACATAAAGTCAAAATGGCAATTTTTTAGAAATCGCCGTAGTGATTTTGTCAAAGATATGATTTTTGAATATCAAAAAGATAAAGCACATCAAGTAATGAAACGTCTTTCTGGTAATGGAAGTGAGCTTGCTAAGTTGGAATATGCAAATTATATTGTTCATCAAGCCGAAAAACCACAAGATGTAAGAGAAGAAACTGAAAGGCTCTTGCGCAATTTTGTTGTACCAAAATTTACTAACAAAGAATTACAATTAAAGGCAACTTATTTGGTAGCTCTAACACAAGAAGGAAAAGAGCATGTGATTGCTTTTCGTAAATTATATACACTCAAAAATCAAAATTTTAGTGCCGAACAATTTCCCTATATGGACAATGCCATCAACGAATATAAAGAAATTGCTAGTCAATTAGAAACACTAACAGGGCTGGGCAAACTGACTGCCGAACGACCAATGTTTATTGACATTCCTTTAGAATTACCTAAATATTATCAACATTATAATGGAGATATTCGTCCTTTAGTTGCTGTAAAAAATGCCATTACAGCACCTGAAAATATCAAATTCTTGACTCCTAAAAATGTAGAAAAATACAAACAAACACTCTTAGAACAAGTAGATAATATTTTTGCAAAAACAAATACTCCTTCTGAATTATATAGTTTCAAAAATGCACTAGAAAAAGACGACTTTTTTAAGCCTTTAGCAAAACCATATTTGGATAGTCTTATTCAAAAACAATTAGATGCAAAAGGGCTTCTGCAAGAAGATTTGGTGTATGAATACGAAAAAGGACGTTTGGAAAAAACTACTTTTTATAACCTTGAACAAGGTAGAAAATTTATACAAACTTTGAGTAGAAGAAATGATTTAGACCCAGCACCTGTTACCAATAAAAGAAATCGTTGGAGCAGAAAACCTATCAAAAGAGAACCTCGTAAAAATGCTCTTCTAAAACGTGCTAAAATAAAAATATTAGAAGATATTTATGGAAATTCTCCTACTATCAAACAAATTGACCAACTCAACAAAACCGTTCCTAGATACTCATGGCTTGCTCCTGAAGGAAGAGAATGGGCTGTTGGATTAAAGGGAAATAGTGATAGTTGGTTTACAGGCAAGGTAACAATAAGCAAAACTCGCACACAATATTTTTATGAAGTAAAGCGTCTTGGGGATTCTGACCGTTTTTTAATGGAAATAAAATCTATTAAAAATAATAAATCTAATAATGCGTATGGCACTAATCTAACAGTCGAAAAAATGATAAAATCTGGAAGTGAATCTGGCGATGTAGAAGGGTATAATGTTACTATTTTTGGTGCAAAATATCAGACTTATGGTTGGAAACAGAGCAAAAAAGATTTTTTTAGAGTTGTTTGTAAGCCGAGCCAAAGCAAATTAGAAAACGCTGTCTGTACAGGTTATATGGCAATCAATAGAGATAAATCATATTCAGATGATTTTTTGAGAAAGCACAATGTTTCTTCTAATTCTCAAAAAGATGCTATCCGTGCAGTAGTTCGTTATTTTATCTTAGAGATGCACAAAAACTTAGGTATTCGTTAGAAAACTCAATTTATTTTTACAGACAAACACCTCTTAGAAAACAATATTCTGAAAGGTGTTTTTTTATTTTATCAAATTTGATTTATAAAATATCCTTCAATCTATTCAAAAAAACAGGATTACGATGAATATTTCCATGTCCTTGATGGAATAAAGTAACAAAATCAAAATCTATTACTTTGTTTTTCAAATTATTTTCTATCTTCTTTTTTTCTAAATATTCTTTTATCAATATTGAGGATTGATAGGGAATTACTTTATCTTTTGTTCCGTGAAAAATAGTTGTTGGTGTTTTGTTTTTTGCCAAAAATTCTGCTGTATTAAATTCATATTTTAATAAAAATGTCGGAACAAATGGATAAAATCGTGTTGTCATATCAGTAAGACTAAAATAAGGAGCTTGAAGAATCAAAGCCTTTGGATTATTCTGACTTGCCAACATCGCAGCCGAAGCTGTTCCGACAGAATAACCTACAATAACTATATTTTTCTGCTCATATTTTTTGTTTTTTCTTACAAAATTATAGGCTGTCCTTACATCATCAAAAAACTGTTTTTGACTCTCTATTTTACCATCACTTTTTCCATAACCACGATAATCCAAAACGAATAAATCGTAGCCCAAATTTGTATAAACATCAGCAATCTCTGCCCAACGAGCCACTGTCCCTGCATTTCCATGAAGATAAAAAACAAGTTTTTTGTCTGTTTTTGTAGAATCAGATGATTTTTTTGTTTTTTTAGAATGAAACAAAACTCCATGTAAATGCATGCTATCTTGTGTTGGAATCAAGATTTCTTGAAATTTTTGTTCAAAATCAAAAACATATTTTTTTTCTAATTTAGTAGGGAAAAAAATAAGTTTTTCTTGAAAAAAATAAAGTGTAACACAAAGTAAAAAATATAAGCTACATAAAATTCCGATGAGCCAAAGAGAAATTTTTTTGATTTTTTTCATTCCTTAATAAAAATTAAATTTTGTATTTGATAAAAACAAAGGCAAGTTAGAAATTAAATAAATTATTTTACAAAAATGGCAATTTATTTAAAATCTATGCCTTAATTTATAGAAATTGTTTAAACCTTTGTAAGTACCAAAGAAAGAAAATTTCCAAAAAAGCAGCTTTTATCTTTGGCAAGTAGTTGGGATTAATTATTTGCGCCTAAAAACACATCTTTGGCAGGCTACTTAATTGCAATAAAAAAGCTACAAAATTTGAACATCTAAACAGACTCATAATCAGTAATCGTCCGTTACAAACTTTTTTGAATTGCTTTTTCCAAAAATGGATAATCAAACTGAAAGCCTTCATTCTGCAACCTTTGAGGAATTACCCAACGACTTTTCAAAAGCAATTCGACTTCAGTTTGAATAATAAAAGCTCCTATTTCTAATAAAAATTTAGGTGTAGGAAGTCCTATTTTGAAAGGAATATTCATTTTTTCTCTAAAAACTTGCATCAATTTTTTATTTTCAACAGGGTGAGGAGAGGAACAATTAAAAATACCATTTAAGTTTTCATTTTCCTGTAAAAATAAAATTATTCTGTATAAATCTTCAATATGCAACTAGCTAAACATTTGATTTCCATTTCCTTGTTTGCCTCCCAAACCAAGGCGAACAATATTCTTAAAAGCTGGAATTACACCTCCATTTTTTCCCAAAATAATTGCCATTCGCAGTGCAATTTGTCTTGTAGTATCTAACTGAAAATCAAAAAATTCTTTTTCCCATGCTTTTGCAACTCCAACAGAAAAACCTGTTCCTATTTCGCCTTTTTCTTCTGTCATGGGTTTGTCTTCTGCATGTCTATAAATGGTGGCTGTACTAGAATTAAACCATATTTTGGGTGGAAATTTACATTTTTTGATGGCTTCTCCTAAGGTTTTGGTAGTTTGAGTTCTTGAAATCAAAATTTCATTTTTATTCTTTTTAGTGTACCGACAATTTACTGATTTGCCTGCCAAGTTTATCAATATTTCAGAGTTTTCTAAAGCTGCTGTTATTTTATCTAAACTGTCCCAGTTTGTAGGTGTTTTTCTTGCAATAACAATTACTTGATAGCCTGCCTCTGAAAATTTTTGTTGTAAATATTTTCCTACAAAACCTGTTCCTCCTGCTAAAATTATTTTTTTATCTTTCATTGATTTTGGTTTTTTCCTATAAAAAATTCTGTGATATATCACTTCAAAAGAAGAATTAAATACAAATATAAAAAAACTTTCAATTAAAATTGAAAGTTTTGAAAATTCATTTTCATAAAATTATTTTTTTATAAAAAAAGTAAATCTCATTCATTTATATTGTTTATCTGTTCTGAAAATGGTAATTTGCTTAGAAGTAGATTTGTATCTCATTGAATAATAAAATATTCCTATTATAAAAAAAATAAGTCCTATTTATAGGGATATTTTGTAAAAAATTAAGTGATAAAGTATAGAGAAAACAGTCTTGAAATTAAAAATAATTTTATGAAGAATAATTATATCTTTTTTATCTTATTTATTAGTGGTTGTCTTTGGCAATCTTCTAATTTGTTTGCACAACAATATTTGTTTAGGCATTTTGGGTTAGAACATGGCTTGCCTCAATCCGAAGTTCCGACTCCACAAGCAGCAATGATGGACTCCCAAGGCAAAATTTGGGTAGGAACAAATGGAGGTGGTGTTGCTCTTTTAGAACAAAATAAATATAGACTTTTTGGACTCAAAGACGGATTAAATAGCAATTTGATAAGCAGTATTGTAGAAGATAATCAGGGTAACATTTGGATTCTTTCTCAAAATAAAAATCTATCAAAATACGATGGCAAAACATTTATTTCCTTTCCAGAGCTTAATGGAACAATGTCTTTAGGAGGGCAATTATCGATAGATAAATGGCAAAATGTATGGGTACTTGCCTTTGGCGCAGGCGCAGGAGTCAATAATATACTTTATTGGAAGCCCAAAAATGAAAAAACATTTAGAGAATACAAACAAACAGATTTAGGAAACCTTCCTTTACCTGTTAATTTGGCTATTAGCCATACTTCCGATTTTGAAACTTACTTATCACATAAAGGAACATTATTTTTGTTTAATGGTAAGAAATTTGAAAAAGCTATTTACCTTCAAAATCACTTATTTGATTCTCTTTCTAAAGATAAAAATCTATTTCTGACACATCAAGAAAAAAATAAAAATCATTGGATTTGGGCAACTGACCCTACTACAAGAGTTGGAGAATTGTACTTTTTTGATAAAAAAAATAATAATTATGATAAAATAGAATTTCCTAAAAATAAAATCCCAAAGGGTATTTTTCCTAATGTAGCTTGGCAGACGTATGCAGCCTCTGATGGAAAAATCTATGTAGCAGCCCACCCAATAAATACCGTTTTTGTTTTTGATAAAAATCATGATTTTCTTACCAGTTATGGCATTGCAAATGGATTTAAAGGAATTATGGCAGGTAGTGGTGTCATCTTTGAAGACCAACATGGCATTATTTGGATTGGAACTCGGGGGAAAGGAATTGTACAATTACCTCAAGGGAAATTCACAAATTATACTGCTAAAGATGGGCTACAAGGAGATATTATTTTTTCTATTAGTGAAGATAAAAAGAATAGAATTTGGTTAGGCAGTTCGGTAGGTGGAATTACTTTATACGAAAATAATACACTCAAAAAAGTAGTTCCTGCTTTGAGCTTGTTTGGGCGAATGTCTGGTTTTTTGTGTAGAGATGATGCTATTTATGTAGCTACTGGTGCTGGTGTATTAAAAATTGTAGAAGATACTCTCAAAAATACATTTACACCAAAACTTATCAATCAAAAATTTGGTTTTCCACAGGCAGGTGCTTTTGTAAGAGGTCTTGTCGAAATAGATGGTGTTATGTGGGCTGGTACTCAAGGGCTAGGAGCAAGAGGCTATGATATAAAAGGAGATAGCCTAAAATACCAATTTGGTCAGAATGAATTAGGCTCTACTTCTACGATTGATGTCAAAAAAGATTCGAAGGGAAATTATTGGTTTGCTACTTTTTCTGGATTGGTAAAATGGGACGGAAAAGGCACAGAAAAATCAAATTTTAAGCGTTTTACAACAGATGACGGCTTAGGGGATAACCTTCTTCTTCAACTTTATATTGATAAAAAAGACATTATTTGGATTATTGCTTATTCTGGTGGATTAAATCGTTTTGATGGCGAAAGGTTTGATATTTATCAAACAGCTCAAGGGCTTTCGTCTGATATTATTTATTCAATTCTGCCAATAAAAGACAAACCAGAGCAATTTTGGATAGGAACACAGCGTGGATTAGATAGAGCTTATTTTAAGAGTGATGGAAGATTAGTACGAGTAGAATCTTATGGAAAAGAAGAGGGCTTTTTTGGAGATGAATCCAATTCAAAGGCTCTTTTTAAGGATAGCAAAGGCTATATGTGGGCAGGGCATCTCAATGGAGTTACAAAATGTAATTTTACAACAAATAAAAAAATAATCCCTCCCAAAACGTTTATTACTGAAGTAAATTTATCACTTACAGAAACTACATGGAGTGATTCGGTTTATATTGATAGTTTTGATTCGCTTTCAAAATGGAATAATTTACCTCAAAATTTGGAATTAAATGCAAATCAAAATACTCTCAATTTTGAATTTTATTCTAATGATTTTTCTAACCCCAAAGATGTTCAATATCAATGGTGGCTAGAAGGATTAAACCAAAACTGGCTTACACCAACCCAAAAAACAGAAGCTACTTATTCTAACCTTTCCCCCAAAAAATATATTTTTCATGTGCGCTCTAGAGTTGGGCAAAATGAAGAATGGGGAGAAGAATCTACTTTTGAGTTTAAAATCAATCCTTACTGGCATCAAACATGGTTTGCAAGAATTGGAGGAGTATTTCTAATCGTAGGAATTATTTTGGGTTCGATAAAATGGCGTACCAGTAGCTTGGAGGCTAGTAGAAAACGTCTTTCTCGTTTGGTAGATGAAAGAACTGTGGAGGTAGTAAAAAGAAACAGTGAAATTTTAGATAAAAACCAAGAACTAGAAGCTCAACAGCTCAAATTAGCTGACGCATATAGCAAAATTCAAGAAAAAAATAAAAATATTACTGCAAGTATTAATTATGCAAAACGAATACAAGATGCGATGTTGCCTTCTGATGAAAAAATAAAAACAATAATAAAAGATTGTTTTGTGTTTTATCAACCTCGTGATATTGTTTCTGGAGATTTTTATTGGATAACCGAAACAGATAATAAGACCATAATTGCAGCCGTAGATTGTACTGGACATGGTGTTCCGGGGGCGTTTATGTCTGTTATTGGAAATAATCTTTTGTATGAAATAATTGAGGGACAAGGTATTTTTTCACCTGCCAAAATTCTTGATGCTCTTAATGAAAATGTTCGTCGTCATCTCAATCAAGACCAAACACACAATCGTGATGGAATGGATATGGCAATTTGTGTTATAGACAAAACAACTAAGATTTTGACTTTTGCAGGCGCAAAAAATCCTCTTTTGCATGTACACAGCAATACGACAGAAATTATAAAAGGTGACCGTTTTCCGATTGGTGGTTTTGACAAATATAAACAAAAACCATTTACAGAGCATACTATTATTCCTAGAGAAGATAGTGTTTTTTATATTTATTCTGATGGTTTTCAAGACCAATTTGGAGGTTTAGAAGGACGTAAATACATGTCTAGGCGTTTTACAGAATATCTAAAAAATATTTCTTCATTACCAACACAGCAACAAAAGAAAGAAATCATTCAAGAATTTAAAGAATGGAAAAATTCTGGAAATGAACATCAAATAGATGATGTACTTGTGATTGGATTTAGAGTTTGATAAAAAATGACTTACATATAAAATTAAAACCACCTTCAAAACTCAAAGAAAGTTTTAAAGGTGGTTTTTAAATTCTACCTAAAAAAGGGATTACAAAAAATTAATCTGTTTTCTTTTTAGGAGTTGTTTTTTTAGTTGTAGTTTTCTTTGTTGTTGTTGCTTTTTTTACTGCTGGCTTTTTGGCAGTAGTTTTTTTGGCTGCTGGTTTTTTGGCTGTTGCTTTCTTTTTTGCAGGAGCTTTTTTAGCTACTGGTTTTTTAGTTGTTTTTTTGGCATACCTACCTTTTTTCTCTGGAGCAGCTTCGGCAAGTTCCAAGCATTTTTCTAAAGTCAAATCAATTGGTTCTATTTCCAAATCTTTAGGGATTTTGACATTCTGTTTTCCGACAGCAATATAAGGCCCCCAACGACCATTCAAAACACGCACTTCTTCATTTTCTGGAAAAAGTTTAATGATTTTCTTAGCATCTTTTTCTCGTTTTTCTTTGATAAGTTCGATAGCTCGCTCTTCATTAATAGTCAATGGGTCTTCTTCTTTTGGGATAGAAACAAATTTGCTATCATGACGAATATAAGGACCAAAACGCCCAATAGCAGCCACTACTTTTTTGTTTTCAAACATTCCAACATCACGAGGAAGTTTGAATAATTCTAAAGCATCTTCAAGCGTAACTTTATCCAAATATTGCCCTTTCAGAAGCGATGCAAAATCAGGTTTTTGTTCTTTATCTTCTGGGTCTAAAGGCAGTTTTTCTACCATTGCGCCATAACGCCCCATTCTTACATTGATTGTTCTTCCTGTTTTTGGGTCTTTTCCTAATTCTCTTGTTGTGCTTGCATATTCTCCATCTTCTGCTACTTTAACTACCTGTGGGTGGAATTGCCCATAGAAAGATTTGAGCATTTTTTCCCAGTTTAGATTACCATCAGCAATTTTATCAAACTCGGCTTCTACCTGTGCCGTAAAAGTCAAATCAACAATATCTGGAAAATTACCAACCAAAAAATCATTTACAACCATTCCCATATTGGTCGGAAAGAGTTTATTTTTTTCTGCTCCTGTATTTTCTGTTTTGGTCTTGCCTGTAATTTTATTAGTTTTCAAAGTCAAGACAGAATATTCCCTTTTTACACCATCTCTTGCTTCTTTGACTACATATTCTCTTTTCTGAATCGTCGAAATTGTTGGCGCATACGTAGAAGGACGACCAATTCCTTTTTCTTCTAATTCTTTTACAAGTGATGCCTCTGTATAACGAGCCTTCGGACGAGTAAAACGTTCGGTGGCATTCATTACTTCTAAATCTAATTCTTGCCCAACTTTGAGAGGAGGCAAAACACCTTTTGTTTCGCTGCTTTCGTCCTCATCATCATCATCTTTTGACTCTAAATAAACTTTCAAGAATCCTTCAAAAATAATTACTTCGCCTGTTGCCTTGAGTGTATCTTTTAGTTTCTCATTATCTTTTGTAATTCCTATTGTTACGATTGTTCTTTCTAATTTTGCATCTGACATTTGAGAAGCGATGGCACGTTTCCAAATCAATTCATAAAGTCGTTGTTGTTGATTGTCTGAAACAGGCTTACGATTCGAAAAGTTAGTAGGTCGGATAGCTTCGTGAGCTTCTTGCGCAGAATTTGATTTGGTTTTGTAAGTACGATTTTTAGCATACTCCGAACCATAAGCAGCCTCAATTTCGGTTGCAGCATTTTGGCGAGCCTCTACCGAAAGATTGACCGAATCAGTACGCATATATGAAATATGACCAGCTTCATAGAGCCTTTGAGCCACCATCATGGTTTGAGAAACCGAAAAGCCTAATTTTCTACTTGCCTCTTGTTGTAAAGTAGAAGTTGTAAATGGAGGTGCAGGCGATTTTTTGGCTGGTTTTTTCTCTAAGTTATCAATCTTGAATGTTGCAGCAACACAACTTTCCAAAAACTGTTGTGCTTTTGTTTTTTCATCTAAACGTTTGGCTAATTCTGCATTTAGTTTTTTGCCGTCTTCTACATCAAAAGTAGCATCTAGTTTGTAAAATCCTTTTGCATTAAAAAGGTCAATTTCTCGCTCTCTTTCCACTACTACACGAACGGCTGCCGATTGTACACGCCCTGCCGAAAGCCCATATTTTACTTTTTTCCAAAGAACAGGAGAAAGCTCAAAGCCTACTAATCTATCCAAAATACGTCTTGCTTGTTGAGCATTTACCAAATCATCGTCAATGGTTCTAGGGCTTTCGATGGCATTTAGAATTGCTGTTTTGGTAATTTCTCTAAAAATAATTCGCTTTATATTTTTCTCATCAAGATTGAGAGCCTCTTTTAAGTGCCACGAAATAGCTTCTCCTTCTCGATCCTCATCCGTTGCTAACCAAACTGTTTCTGCATTTTTGGCAAGTTTGCGAAGAGAGCGAATAACATCTTCCTTATCTTTTGAAATAATATAAGTAGGAGCAAAATTATTTTCGACATCAATGGCATCATTAGACTTTACTAAATCACGAACGTGTCCGAAACTTGAAGTAACAGTAAAGTCTTTTCCAAGATAATTTTCAATCGTTTTTGCTTTGGCTGGGGATTCTACAATGACAAGATTTTTTGACATATTTTTTATATAAATTGGCTTTTCTTATTTTAGAAATAATATATTTAGGAACAATTATGAATTATGGATATACAATGAATTAAAATTACAAAACAACAATTTATTTAATTTCTATACTAAAATTATAAAAGGAAATAATAATTTTGAATAAACTATTTTCTGATTAGCTAACCCATAAATACAAAAAAATGTTAGGCTATTTTAAATTTACTCCATGACAAAGGTACTTATTTTTTGATATTTGCCTAATTTTATGAGCTTATTTTATTGATTCTATTCATCAATATTCAATAACACAAAAACAAAAATACACTATATCACTCTTGATACATCAATTTTTCTTCTTTCAATAAAATAAAAATTCCATTTTTCCATTCATAACTAATTCTCATAAAATGAGTAGGTTCAAAATCATTTTCATTTTCTGATTCTTCCATCAAATCATATTCAAAAACGAGCTGATGAGTTTTGGTATTATAAGAAATATCTGTTCCCAATGTATAATCAAGGTCGTATTTTGATGTAGAAAAGGTAAGTTTTTCTTTTTCTAAATCTATCTGATTAAATTTTATAGACTGTTTATTTTTACTCAAAGTTAGCCATTTTGCTGATAGAGAAGAAATATAATGCACGGCAGAAATTTTTTCTTCACTCTTTTCCAAAATCAAATAATTATTTTCTGAAAGTTTATGTATTGCCTTTATTTCATCAAAATTATCTTCTATTATTTTTAGAGTTTGTTTTTTTTTGTTTAGAATATGAAGGTACGATTTTGAAATACTTGTAAAATAAGCAAAATAAGCCTTACCACTAAAGGTAAAAATCTTTAAGAGGGAATCTGATGAATAAATTACTTTTGCATCAAAATATTTTTCTTCATAATCACTTCCAAAATCTTGCTCATCAAAATCTTGATTATTTAGATTTTCTAAATATTTTTCTATTTGCTTTTTGTCTTCTATTTTTTGAGCAAAGGAAAGCATTGAATTAAAAGAAAAAATAATAACTAATAAAATTCTTAATTTTTTCATACAAAAATTTCTATTTTTCCATCAATAAGTCAATTAATTCTTCGTCCATAAATTCATATTCATCTGGAATATTTAGTACTTCAATCGTCGGAATTTCTAAACAAGAATATATTTTTTTAATCTTTTGTTTGTGGTCATTTTCCATTACCAAAATAAAATCTGCCCAATTTATATCATTTTCTGTAATTTTGCGATTACTTTTTGGACTTACCCTAGGCTGTTCAGAATCTCAAAAACTCTTCCTATAGTTTATAGTCATTTTCATCCTTATGATGGATTGATTTATAAATCAAAAATAGCAATTAAAATTTTATTCTAGCTGCATGGCAGCGTAACCTTTGTAGATT
>CAKZOK010000164.1 GCA_937136415.1 uncultured Cytophagales bacterium
GAACAAGTTCCCGCCTACAGTTACAATATTAATCTTGGTGAATAGTTACTTCTTTTCTTTCAATAGTCAGTTTTACACACATCCCAATAAACATTGCATCAAAAATAGGAAGTGTTTGTATTTATATTTTGGTTGCCACTATCGGAATGCACATGAATCTAGCCGAAATAAGCCAGTATTTGGGACTGTTTTTCTTAGGAATTATTTGGATGCTTATTCATGTCAGTATTTTGCTTTTTGTGGCATATCTCATAAAAGCACCTTTCTTTTTTGTGGCTGTGGGAAGTCAAGCTAATATTGGTGGTGCTGCTTCTGCACCTGTGGTGGCTTCTGCTTTTAGTCCTGCACTTGCACCTGTGGGTGTTTTGTTGGCTGTTTTGGGGTATGCGCTCGGTACGTATGGAGCGATTGCCTGTGCTTGGTTTATGCAATATGTGTATTCTGGAGGGTAAGTAAAACCATAATTATAAAGCATTTACTCTATGAACCATCTTATTTTTATACTAAAAACAGCAGGAATTTCTCTTGTTACTTGTTCCATTTTTGGAGTTTTGGGAGGTGTTTTTTTGGATATAATGAAACCTCCACACCCTCATGTTCCAATATCGAATTGGCTCATAACGCTAACTCTTACTGCTTTTACTTCTCTAGTAATTAGTATTCTTATAGGCAGTACGCTTACATTTTTAGGAAAAGCAAATCTGCCCAAAGCAATTTTATATACAAACTTAATTGTAGTGATTTTTCTGATGGTATTTTTAATTTACATCATAACTGTATAAGACTCTCTAACTTTTCAATTTTATTGTGTTTAAATCAAAAGACAAACTAACTTCGCTCATTATTTCTTTAGGAATAACCAACTGGAGTGAGCTTACACAATACATTCAAAATTTACCGTATGGAAGAAATTCAAATCGTCATGATTTAAGTTTAGTTTTGACAGAAAAACAAGGAACATGCAGCTCCAAACACGCTTTTCTGAAAAAAATAGCTGAATTAAATGAGTTGAAAAATATAAAACTCTACATCGGTATTTATAAAATGAATCAATCCAATACGCCCAAAATTGGAAATATTTTATCACAAAATGAATTTGATTACAAACTAGATTATATTCCAGAAGCGCATTGTTATCTCAAAATAAATGGAACTGAAAAAGATTTTACCAATCAATATTCTAACTTCGAAAATTTGAGAAGTGATATTTTAGAGGAAATTGAAATTGAAGCTCATCAAGTAAATAAATTTAAAGTAAATTATCATCAAGATTTTATGAGAAAATGGATTGAAAATCAAAATAAAAAATATGATGATGTAATTAATTTTGATAGAATTTGGAAACTAAGAGAGCAATGTATTTCTAATTTGAGTAGATAAAAGAAGGAAAAATGAGGGCAAAAAAATTGTAATTTTTCTTATAAAATCTAGGTTTTTTAACGTAAAAAAATAATAATCTGTTATATTTTCCTACTGTACCCTACTATTTTTAAAAATGCTTTTTAGTTGCAGCGCAATGTGATATAATTTATAATATTCAAATAAAAAACATCAATATTACGTTGCGCTGCAACTTGAATTTCAAATCAAAAAAAGTAGGGTACAGTAATATTTTCTACAACATCATCAAACTTTTTTCTATAAATTACGTTTTATAAGAAGATGACCACTTTTTTATGTTATCTAATTTTTATTATCATACAAGTAGTCTGAAATTCAATTCTATTAAAAAATAATTTCAACTACCATTTTTTAATCTAACTTTTTTTTTATTATGAAACGTACAAGACGTATGCTCATTGTGATGCTCACTTCATTTAGCATCTTTGCTATTCTTACCTTTTTGACTTTTTCTAGCTATGGAAAAAATACAACACAATCTTTTAAAAATTATACAATAAAGTCAGAAAATAATATAAATCATTTGATTGTCTATCCACAAGAAATTACACAAAGTTATGATACAATAAAAAAATAATTTTACTTAAAATAGAGTTATAATAAAATTATTATGTTTGCTTGCTTAAAAAAACCTGCTATATTTCAATATAGACAGGTTTTTTTGTGATTATAGTAAAGTAAATGAGTAAATTACTATTTTCAAAAATCAATAAATAGAGCTTTTTGATTTGTCTTTGAGTCTAATTTCCATTCTAATTTATAGATTTTTAAGGGGGCTGCATTTCCACGAGTTGAGCTTCCAGTTTTGAGGTCAAAGCAATAACTATGAAGAGGACAAACAATTTCATTTTGTTCGTTTATAAAGCCTTTATACAAATCTGCTCCCGAATGAGAACAAGCATTTTGTATGGCAAAAAATCCCTCTTTTGTATGAGAAATACAGATTTTTATATTATTTCCTTTTTCATTCGTTGCTACTACTAATATTGATTTTTGTAAAGGAATTTTGCTTGTTGCTTCTTCTAAAGAATTAAATAATTTTGTCATTTTACTAAATGGAGATTTTGACTAGCCTTTAATAATTACGCCTGTTGCCATAAACGAAATTTTGACTTCATCTTCTGTGATTTTTTCAATTTCTTCTTTTGTTTTTCCTGCATCTTCTGCATAATGGCGAAGCTGGGCAACAGGAATTATTTCTTTTTTTACTTTTCCTTCCATCACAATTTCTTTTCCTTCAGAGTCCATCGGAACAAAAAAACCATAATCTTGAAAACGAACAAACATTTCTTGTGTTTCAGAAATTGGAACTTTCATCCAACAACCTTTTTTCTGACAACACTCACCAATTTTTCCGATTACTTTTAATTCTGCAGAATCTTGTTTGGCAAGTATAGCAGGAATTTCAGTTACAGCAATGGCATTTTCTAGTGTGATTTCTGCACCATATTTTTCATCTTTAGTGTCTGTTTGTGAAATGATTTGATTATTTTCATCTTTATTGGTCGAAGTAGCCGACGTACAAGCTGATAAATAAACAAAAGAAAAAATAATTAAAAAAAGGTTGAGTAATGTTTTCATAGAATAAAAATTTAGAATGTTTTTTAAAAAATGCTGGTGGTCTTCGACAAAGTAGGATAGGTTATTTAGTTGTTGGTGTCGCTTCGCTAAAATACCAACAAGGGCATTATGGGCAAATTTTTAGTTGAGTAATTTTGCTACCCTGAAATGCTTTAATAAAAATCATACTTTGTGCAACACTATCAAAATGTTTGGGACTAGTTCTCAAAAATAAGAAAAATGTTTTACTTGACAACTTTAAAATAGAAGATTTTTATCAAATTAAATGCTCAAAAATCAATTTTTGTATAAATTCTTATCTATTTCTAAAGCAAAAAGATTCAAGACTTTTTTGTACTCTTCATTTTTTATTCCAGCTACAAAAAAGCCTTTGAGTTCTTGATATTTTGTACTCATTGTAGAAGGAATAATCATATCCATTTCTTCAAAATATCCTCTGTAATTATTTGAGTTTAGTTGATTTATGGCTTTTTGAATGAGTGGGTGCATGTTTTTTAGGATTTAATTTTTAAAAAAATCTTGTAATTTTTGTTGAATATTTTTTTTATCTAATAATTTAGTTTCGTTCTTTCATAATAAGCACTATCAATCTGTTTTTCTAATTCTCGTTTGCTATATCGTTCTTGTAAGCATTTTTTGATGTAAAATTCTTTCTCTTCTACTGATTTTGTTTTGGATAAAATGAGTAAATTATTTGTCCAACTCAATTGTGTCACCAGTGGTGACAGTATTTGAAAAGCCGTTATCGATGTCCCACCAACGACACATAATTCTAAAAACCTACCCAAACTCCTTTGGCTCAACCATCACAACATCTTCTCTTTCCACCACAACTGCTCCAAGTGCTGCCCCTTTTGGCTTACGAACATATTTTTTAGGCGTAACGATGACAGGACAAAGCGAATCTGTTTTTCGTTTGGAATAATAAGCTGCTAAACTTGCAGCTTTTTCGATAACAGATTTTGGAAATGGTTTTCCTGCTCGGTATTTTATTACCACATGCGAACCTGCAACGCCACGAGCATGAAGCCATAAATCTTCTTTGTAGGCAAATTTTTGAGTAAGCAAATCATTATTTTTAGAATTTTTTCCTACCAAAATTTGAAAATCTTGATATTCAAACACTTTAAAAGGAAGTTCATCAGGTTCGTTTTCTTGTAAATTATTGACTTTTATTTTGTTGGTTTTCAAAAATTTTCGCATTTCTTTGAGCGATTCAAAATTCTCTATTTCATTTAATTGACTTTCAAAAATTTTTAATTGCTCTTCTTTTTTATCCAAATTTTGATATAAATTATCAATTTCTAGTTTTTGATTTTTTCCTTTTCTATAAAATAATTCTGCATTTTTTTGTGCTGAAAGATGGTCTTTGAGTGGAATTGTAATTTGTTCATTTTTATAAAAATCAAAAAGTTCTACCGATTTTGAGCGAGGTTCGACAGCGTGAAGGTTTGCCATCAAAATATGTCCAAATTCTTCGTAGCGCATTGTATTCTCTACTTTTTCTAATTTTTTTAGTGTTTTAGCTATATAATTTTGAGTTTGGCGATGACGTTTTTCTATTGCTTTTAAAGCTGCATATTTTTCTTTATGTAAATAATAACGCCTAGAAAACTCTACATAAAACAGATTACAGGCTTCAAAAATGTTGTTTGTTTTGTGTAAAATTTCTACTTGCTCATTTTCAAAAATATTATTTGGGTTTAGAATAGACAATTTTACATCATTCTTTTTTAAGAAAATATAAAAATCTAATTGCTCTATTTTATCAAAATAATTAATTAGCTTTTCAATTTCGTTCCAATAATTTTCTTGATTTTCTGTATTCTCTATTTTATTACCTAAATATTTTAAAACATTTTTTCCAAAAGTAGGAAAGGTTTTTTTGATTCCATTTTCCAAAAAATCAGCCTTTTCTTGTTCCAAACTTCTATCCAAATCCTCATAAATTATTCCCCAATCAGCTTGTAATTTGTGTTGAAAAATGGCTTCAATTTCTTGATTTCCAAATAAAATAATATTCGAACGATTTCCAAATAATTTGAATAGCAAAGTAAAATTAGTATTTTCATTATTTTTATTCTCTTCTTCTAATTCAATTCCAAAAGCACGCTCATTATTAAACTGACGAATACTTGTAATTTTTTTTCCGATAATAGAATCAAAAAGGTCAATGCTATTTCGTTTTGCTCTTTTAAATTCTTGAGGAAAAGAAAGCGTTGTGAGTTCTGGCGTAAAGGTAGCACGAATCCAAAATTCAGTTTCTGGGTTGTCATTATCAATTAAGCCAATCAATAATTCATTTTTATTTTGCGAAAAAATAGTTGCAATTTCTAATCCTATAATTTGTTTAGAAAGCTCTAAGGAAAGACTGCGAATGAAATAATAATTGTTTTGCATAAGGTGTATATATTGACGATTGGTAAGGTTAGATTACTAACCATTACTAACGTTTTGAAGTTCTGTTTTTGTTTTATATTTACAAGATATATTTTTTAAATTTTGAGAGTTCTTTTGGAAGGCTGTCAATAGTTTATAATATTCTGCATCAAACTATTGTTAGAGTTATTTTGGATTACCAAAAAACTACTTACAAAGTTTTTATTAGTTCTATCAAAAATTCTATGTTTATTCAACAAAAATACAAAACTACTTTTATTATTCTGTTACTAACCGTCAACGAGGCGTTGCCGTCGTTGAGGTAAAAAACGATAACCTCGTTTGACGGCGAAGCCTCAACGACGGTTTAAACATAAAAAAAACCTACAAAAGTGCTTGAGTCTCCTGTATGAAGTTCATAATTTTTAATCTGTAATCCGTAATCCGTAATCCGTAATCGAATTACTTCCTAATTGCTCCAATCGGCATATTTGGGTCAAAAAGCCCATATAATTCTGGGTTCTGACGGTAGTTTGTATATTGGCGTGTTTGTGTTTGTACATAGTCAAAAAGTTCTCTTACCGAAACAATATTATCAGCATTAAAATCAGCCTCGCCTTTTAATCCACGAATCAAATAATAACTAAAAACACCTTGGCGAATGGTCTTGTTTTCAAGCGAAGTTTCTTCTGCTTTAGAAGACATCATAAGAGCTGTTCCACCCGAAGTATTTGCAAGTGCTTTGTAGTATTTGTCCATTGTTTCTTTTACATTTCCACGCAAGTTTTCGCTACTGCTTCCCGAATGACAAGCATCGGCAATAAATAATTTATTTTTTGCTTTTGAGTTAGTAAAAATATCTTGAATATCTTTGTGAAAAAGTTTTGTATTTTCATTTCCATTATAATCATAAGGAATAAAACTACCTTCCAAACCGTGTCCAGCATAATAAAAAATGACTAAATCATTTTCAGAAGCTGTGCCAAATTTTTGTTGCAATGACTTTATAATTTGTGATTTTGTAGCATTTTCATCAACTAAAAGTGTAATCTGATTGTCTGATAATGCGCCACCTTCAGGGCTTTTCAAAAAAGCATACATTTGATAGGCATCATCATCCGAATAACGCAGCGTTGGCATTGCTGTATAACTTGCCACACCTACCACTACTGCCCAAACTTTTGGCATAGAAGTAAAGGTATTTTCTCTATCAATAGATGAAGAAAAGGTAATCGTTGCTTTATCTGAAAAAAAAGTTCCTTGTGCTGTTGTTGCTTCCAAACGAATTTCATTGTTTCCATTTTGTAATGGAATTTTTCGTTTGATTGTGATAGCACATTTTGTATTTGGTGTTACAGTAAGCCCTCTAACAGGGTCTTGTTCTTTATTATTCACAAAAACTTTTACTTCTTTTACCATTAATTCGGACTCCAAACAAACCTCTAAATCAAAAAAAGAATTTGAAACATTTGTTGTCAGTGAAGAAGGATTTTGAAAATGAAACTTGACATCTTTTTGTTGAGCAATAAGTTTGTCTAAGGCTACTATTTTGTTTGCTATTTTTGTACGGTTTGGGTGTCCTTGCTCTCTTGCAAGTTGCAGATTTTTTAGACTTTTTTCATACTCTTTATTCAAATAATTAATGGTCGCAAGTTGGTAATTTATTTCAGCAGATTTTGTACTTCCTTCTCCCAAAGCTAATCTAAAATTCTGAGCAGTTTTATTAGAATTATTTAGTTTTTGGTAGGCATACCCTTTATATTCATAAATTTCTGCATTAAGTTGGGAGTTTTTTTCTGTGTTTAATTTAAAGGATTCATCAAAATAAGTAATTGATTTTTTGTAAGAACCTATTGAATAATATGCTTTTCCTTTCCATAAATTTGCTTGAGCTAGTTTGTAATTGAACAAAATTGCTCTATCCAAATCCGAAATTGCATCTTTATACTTGCCCAAATGCCACCTTGTAATTCCTCTCTGTAAATAGGCTTCCATATTTCGGCTATTGTGTTTGAGAGAAGTGGTGTAATTAGTTTCTGCGTCGCTATAATTTTTTTGTATTAATGCTTGATTTCCACTTTTAAGATAATGAATATCATATTGCGCAAAACTTATATTTTGATTAAAAAATAAGAGTAAAAAAGTAAATATGGTAGTTGGAATGATAGAAAAAGTAGGCATAGGAGTAAGTTTTAGAAGTATTTGTAAGCTAGTTCTGTTTCAATTAGATGTAATTAATAGAGTCTATTTTCTATAAAAAGAGTGTATTTGTCTTGAATTATTCTTATTTATTTTTACGCAAATAATATGCAAAAAGCTGAGAAGAATAGAAATGATTTTGAAATTTGTATTTTTTATAGAAAAAGAAAAGGCATAATAAGGAAAAAAATAAAATTTTGTGTCTAGTTTTGTATCTAAAAACTTTTGAGTAATTTTAGGTTTAATCAATTAAAAACACCTTTAAAAATACAAAAGTATGGTTAGCGAAACACAAAATTTATCGGCTTCTCAACAAAAATTTATCGATTTAGAAGATAATTATGGAGCGCACAATTATCACCCTCTTCCAGTGGTTTTGGAAAAAGGGGAAGGTGTTCATGTTTGGGATACAGACGGAAAAAAATATTATGATTTTCTTTCGGCATATAGTGCTGTAAATCAAGGGCATTGCCACCCACATATTATCAAAGCCCTAACAGAACAAGCGCAAAAACTGACGCTTACTTCTCGTGCTTTTTATAATAATGTATTAGGAAATTATGAAAAATTTATGACCGAATTTTTTGGTTATGATAGAATTTTGCCAATGAATACAGGCGTAGAGGGAGGAGAAACAGCCATTAAATTGTGTAGAAAATGGGCGTATAAAGTAAAAGGAATAGAAGAAAATAAAGCCAAAATACTTTTTGCAGAAAATAATTTTTGGGGCAGAACTTTAGCAGCTGTTTCTTCTTCGACAGACCCAAGTGCATATAGCGATTATGGACCTTATTTACCAGGCTTTGAGATTGTAAAATACAATGACTTGGCAGCTTTAGAAAAGGCTTTAGAAGACCCAAATGTAGCAGGTTTTATGGTTGAGCCAATACAAGGAGAAGCTGGTGTAGTTGTTCCAGACGAAGGATATTTGAAAAGTGCTTATGAATTATGTAAATCTAAAAATGTACTTTTTATTGCCGATGAAGTTCAGACAGGAATTGCACGAACAGGTAAATTAGTATGTTGCGACCACGCAGGTTTTCAACCAGATATTTTGATTTTGGGTAAAGCTCTTTCAGGTGGTGTTTTTCCAGTTTCGGCAGTTTTGTCTAGCCACGAAATTATGCTTACCATCAAACCAGGCGAACACGGCTCTACTTTTGGTGGAAATCCGTTGGCATGTGAGGTTGCAATGGCAGCTTTGGAAGTAGTAAAAAATGAAAATCTATCTGAAAAAGCAGAAGAGTTAGGCAAAATATTCCGTCAGAAAATGTCAGAACTTGCCGATAAATCAAAGTTGGTAAATTTAGTTCGTGGAAAAGGTCTTCTAAACGCTGTTGTAATTAATGATTCTCCTGAAAGCTCAACAGCATGGGATTTGTGTGTTGCATTGAAAGAAAATGGCTTGCTTGCCAAACCTACACACGGAAATATTATTCGTTTTGCGCCACCACTCGTAATGACAGAAGAACAATTATTAGAATGTTGTCAGATTATTGAAGATACCATTTTGAATTTTAAGAAATAAAAATATCATACGAATCCTCTGGGATTCTGATATAATAAAATTCTATATACATACAAATCCTTTGGGATTTGGATATAATAAAATTCTATTGTAATTTCCATATACATACGAATCCTCTGGGATTCTGATATAATAAAATTAATTTGGTTTTCGAACTCCAGAGAGTTCGTATGTATATAGTGTGTGTATATATATATAACATTTACAAAAATTTATATTTTTTATTATGGCAGGATTATATTCGCAAATTTATATTCAAGTAGTTTTTTCAGTAAAGGGAAGACAATCTATGATTTCTCATAAGTGGGAAGAGGAGTTGTACAAATACATAACTGGAATAATTACAGAAAAAAAGCAAAAACTTTTAGCTATAAATGGAATGCCTGACCACATTCATATTTTGATAGGAATGCGTCCTTCTTGCAGGTTATCTGATTTGGTAAGAGAAATAAAAAAGGCTTCTAATCAATTTATAAACGATAAAAAATTTACAAAAACAAAATTTCAATGGCAAGAAGGATATGGAGCTTTTTCGTATAGCCATTCTGCTTTTGGCAATGTGATTACTTATATTAAGAATCAGAAAGAACATCATAGAAAAACGGCTTTTAGAGAAGAATATCTAAATTTTTTAAAGAAATTTGAAATAGAATTTAAAGAGGAGTACTTATTTGAATTTTATGATTAATAAGACTTTTCTTAAATTGAAAGAAACAATGAATGTAGAATGAGGTAAAACTAAAATATAGAATTTTCTAAGTTTCAATTCAAACAATGCAAAAAGATTTGTATTTTTGCAACGTTAAATTTTTACACAAAATCAAAGAAAATGAATAAGTTTTTTTCTATCCTTTCTATTTTGGGGCTGCTCTTTTTTATGGCTTGCTCACCCAAAACGGTTTCTAATAAAGTCAATTATCCTCAATCACCAACACTTCTAAAAATAGATGACCAAGCTGTTTCGGCAGATGAGTTTGAATATCTCTATCAAAAAAATAATGCTACACAAGAAGATAGCCTTTGGAATAGAGATAAAGTTCAAGAGTACTTAGATTTATATATAAATTTCAAACTCAAAGTGCAAGAGGCACAGGAGCTAGGAATGGATACCTCACAGGCTTTTAAAAAAGAATTTGAAACATACAAAAGCCAGCTTGCCGAGCCATATCTCACACCAAAAAATGTAAGTGAAAAATTGGTAAAAGAAGCCTATTCTCGCCTTAATGAGTCAGTGCGTGCTTCTCATATTTTGATAATGACAGAGCAATATGCCAACCCAGAAGATACATTAATAGCGTACAAAAAAATTCAGGATATTAGAAAAAAAGCAGTCGCAGGAGAAAATTTTGCAGCATTAGCACAAACTTATTCAGACGACCCATCAGGTAAAATTAATGGTGGAGATTTATATTATTTCTCGTCCCTTCAAATGGTTTATCCCTTCGAAACGGCTGCTTATAACACAGAAAAAGGAAAAATTTCGAAAATTGTGCGTACTCGTTTTGGGTATCATATCTTAAAAATAGCCGACAAAAAACCTTCTTTAGGAAAAGTACAGTTGGCTCACATTATGATTCGTTCATCTGATGGAATGATTGCAGAAGATACATTGAAAGCCTATCGCAAAATTCAAGAAATTTATTCCCAATTAGAAAAAGAAGATGATAAAGCCAAACAAAAAGAATTATTCGAAAATCTAGCAAGGCAGTTTTCAGAAGATTACCGTTCAAGAGAGCGTGGTGGGCAGCTTTCTAATAATGGAAATCCAGAATTTACTTCAGGGACGCTTGTTCCACCCTTCGAAGAAAAAATATCTACTATCAAAAAAGGAGAAATTACTCTACCTTTCAAATCTACCTTTGGTTGGCATATTGTTCGTTTGGTAGAACAAAATACCATCGAACCTTTTGAAGATTTACAACCTATTTTACAACAAAAAATAGCAAAAGATTCTCGTGCAGAGCTTCAACAAGCTGTTTTGATTGATAAATTAAAAACAGAAAATGGCTTTACTCAAAACAAAAAATCAGATGAGTTTTTGACACAAATGGCAGCAGATTCTATGATTCAGAAAGCAAATATGTGGACAGTAAAACGTTTTGAAACTCAAAACCCAAAATTAGTAAAGGATAAAAATTTGTTTGTGGTAGGAACAAAAAACTATACATTAGACAACTTTGCGTCGTATTTACAAAAAAACAATAAACTTCCTGCACCCGAAAAAGCATTGCCATTTTTGAGAGAAGAGTATCAAAATTTTGTGGCTCAAAAAATTATTGAAAATGAAAAAAGTCTATTGTCCAAAAAATATCCTGAATATCGTTTTTTATTACAAGAATACTATGATGGAATTTTGCTTTTCAAAATAATGGAACAAAAAGTATGGGCAAAAGCTCTAGCAAATCAAGAAGGTTTAATGAATTTTTATGAATCAAATAAAGAAAATTATCAATGGAATGAGCGTGCAAAAGTAAAAATCTATAATACAGCCGACCAAAAAACACTTTCTATGTTGAAGGATAGTTTGAAGTTGGGTTATTACGCAGTAGATAATTTTAAGCCTTTGAAATTGGAGTTTGATAGAAGAAATGTAAAACTTTCAGAAGCACAAACCAAAAAATTAGCTCCCTTTGCATTGGCTGCCAAAACGAACCCTTTATATGTTTTTACAATAGAAGCTGCAAAAGGAATTGGCGAAACAGAAGAGATGATGAATTATAGAATTGATGCTATACGTGCATTTTTCAAAACGGAAGGTATTGAAAATATTCGTTTTGTAGGACAGAAAATGGGAAATGCAAAAGTTGCAAAAGGAATCATTCAACTCAAAATTTTGACAGCAGATGAGAAGGTATTGGAAAAACGCTTTAATCAAGAAAATGCGCTTCGTTTAGAGATTCTGGAAGGGCTTTTTGAAAAACAAGCACAGCCTATTTTGTCAAAACTAGATTTTAAAAAAGGAGATTATACACTTGAAAATAATGGCAGAATGTACTACGTAATTATTGAAGAAATTGAGCCAGCTAGAGTCAAAAAATTAGAAGAAACTCGTGGTGTCGTAATTTCAGATTATCAGCAGTTTTTAGAAAAAGAATGGATTAAAGAACTTCGTAAAAAATATGAATTTAGTACAGATGAAAAAGTAATGCAAGCTGTTTTATTGAAGAATAAAAAGTAGATTTTAGGTATTATTTTTTAGTAAAAAAGGGCAATCTAATTATTTTAGATTGTCCTTTTCAATTAAATGCCGTTGTTGGTGTTTTAGCGAAGCGACACCAACAACCAAATAACTTATCATACTTTTTACAACACCACTAAATTTTTTATTGTTTCCATAAATTCTTTTGTAGGTTCAATCATAATAAACGATTAGCACAAGCATTCCAAAAAGCCATTCTTATAAAAGAATGGCTTTTTGTTTTTAACTTATAAACTCCCTAATCCTCCAAAGCACTAACCAAAAAAGTATTTTTCAAGGCAAGCCAAATAATCAAGAATACAAATGCCCAAGTGAGATAAATTTCATAATAATCTCTAGTCAATGTAAATTTATTTTCTTTTATTTCTGAACGTTCTAATTTATCAATAGTAGAAAAAATTTCTTCTAAAGATTTATTGTCAGTGGCTCTAAAATATTTTCCCAAACTAAGTTGTGCAATCTGTTTCATAACAGTTTCGTCAAGTGCATTATCGATATACTGAACTTGTCCAAAACGATTGCGATAAGGCACTTTTCCTTCTTTTCCGACACCAATCGTATAAACTTTGACACCATAACTGTATGCTAATTTGGTTGCTGTGATTGGGTCTAGGCTGCCTGCATTGCTTTCTCCATCTGTCAAGAGTATCATTATTTTGGATTTGGTTTTGCTATCTCGCATTCGATTTGTACCTACTCCGATGGCACTTCCGATGGCTGTTCCTCCTTTTTGTATCATTCTGAAATCAATCTCTTCCAAATAACCATACAAAAGTTGGTAATCTGTTGTTAGTGGTGCAAGACTAAAGGCATCTCCAGCAAAAACAACAATTCCGATTCGGTCTTGTAATCGTCCTTTTATAAAATTATTAGCGACTGTTTTGGCAGCTTCCAAACGGTTGGGTTTGAGGTCTTCAATTTGCATAGATTCCGAAATATCCATCACAATCATAATCTCAATACCTTCTGTATAGCGTTCAGGAGGCTGTTCAGAAGTTTTTTGAGGGCGAGCAAGAGCAACTAAAATGAAAATTAAAAAAAGACTAAAAAACACTTTTGGAACATGCCTTAACAATGTCCAAAAATCAGATTTTAAGTTTTTGTCTGGAAAAGCAACTTCTAATTTTTGACGAAAACGCACAAAAATTAGCCATTTTATTAAAAATAAAAATGGAACACCAATAAGAGCATATAACCAAAATGGATTCTGCCAATCAAAACTTTGAAGCGTTTCGAGTGTAAACCATTTAAAATCTAACCATTCAAAACTTGATTTGCTAAACATTTTCTTTATTGTTTATTTTTTTATTTGTTTTTCTACGAGCCTTTACGACAGATGATTTTTTTCTTTTTGATTTTTTCTTTAATTCATTTTCAGAAATAACTCTAAGCTCTGCCAATCGTTTTTCAAAAATATTAATGGCATAATTTTTTAAGTTTTGAAGGGCGAGTTCCGTATTTGCATCTATTTCGCCTCCATAAATTGCTCTATCAATTACTTTTAGATTTTGCCCCAAAGATTCATTTTTGGTAAGGCGAGAAATTTCACTTGATGTATAGGTAGTAAAAGGCTCATTTTTGAGCTTTTCGATGTAGGCTTTCCACATTCCTAATGTATGGTCGGTTGCTTCTGGATTTTCAATCTGTTGTAATTGACTAGCATATTCTTGTATAAATTTTTCGTGTTGGCGTTGCAATCTTTTCAAACGATAACCTCTTCGAATACTTTCTCCAAAAAATACAAAGAACAAAATTATAAGCACTATCAAACCAATCAGAATCAAGCCATATAAAGGATAATTTATGAATCGTGGAATATTTAAAAAAGTAGTATTTTGATAAAATGTAATGCTATCTTTTTGTAGCATGTTTTGCAAATCTGCTTTTGATAAGACAAATTCGGTTTCTTTTGTTGAGATTTCTGTAAAATATTTGAGTGTGTCGCCTGTTTTTTGGTCAAGAACAAAAACGGGTAGTTTCAAATTTTGAATAGTATCTAATTCGAAACTTCGTAACCAATAAATGGCACTATCAATAGCAATTCCTTTTGAGTTGGTTTGAGTAGGAAATGCCTCAGTTTTTATCCATTCGAAAGGCTCAAAATTATAAGAAGAATCTGCAAAAATTACTTCTTTATTGTATTTATGAGTAAAAATTATTTTGAAAGGAATATGCTTGCCCACCTTCAAACTATCCTTCGAAAAAGAACCCGAAATAATTGGGAGTTTATCTTTTTTATTATTGGTGTCTTGAGCAAAGCTGAGAGAAATACCAAAAATAAAATTTCCAATAAGGAAAAATAAGAATAAGAGAAAAGAAAAGTGTTTTTTATTTATTTTCATATTTTATCGTTACTTGGCATCAAAATTTTAAAGGCTTGGAAAACCCTTAGGGTTTTAAATTCAATTCTTTTATAAATTACAAACTTAATGTATAGACTTTTTTTTTGCAATAAATAGATAAATTAATAACCTTTTTTGTGCAAATGGTTTTAAAATTAGTGAAAGTTACTCATTTTTTTGTTATTCTGAATTTTAGACTAATTTTTGTGCCTAATAAAAAAATAAAAATCACTTATGAAAAAAAACTATTTTATTGTGAAAGGGAAAAAAATAATTATCTTATTTTTATTAATTTTTGCCACAGGATTTCTACAAAAAGCAGAGGCTTTACATCCTTTTTTAAAAACAGAATTAATAAAAAGCCAAAAAAGAAAAACAGGTTTTTTAAAAAAATCTACTAAAAAGACTATTTTTAATTCTAAAAGTGAAAGTCCAAAATCAAAAAAGCAAAAAATATCACTGCGAACAAAACTTTCTATCTTAAAGTTAGTTCTAAAAAACAAAACCTCTAAAAAGCGTCGTTATAAAAACAAATCAAACAAACATTCTAAAAGATGGAATGAAGGGCATACGGCTGGTTTGATAAGCTGGGCTAGTGTTCTTATAACAGTGATGGCTTTTTTTACAGGACATTTTTTGACAGGCTTTTTATTTGCTTGTGTTGCTTTATTGGCACTTATATTAGCTTTTTCTGCAAAAAATATGTCAAAGACTACAAAAGTAGTATTTTGGTTTTTGATTGGATTGCTGCTAGTATTATTTTTTTCTGTTGAGTTTCCATTACTGACAGAGCTTATATTATATTTCCTTTAGGAATTTTTAATTAATTTTATTTTTTTCATTAACTCTTAATTTTATTTTATGAAAACTACTTTTTTAACCCTCCTTCTTTTAGTATTCGGATTTTCTTCGTTTGCTTTTGTACCTGCCGAAAATTCTGCAGAGAAAAAGATAACTGTAATGTCTGAAAAACCTAAAAATGAATCAGAAACCAAAACAGAAACCAAAAAAATAACGGTCAAAGAACTCAAAGAAAAAATGGAAGCAAACTATGCAACCAATAAAAAGAATATGAGTTTGAAAGAACGCATCGCTAACAAAATTCTTATCAAACAATTAAAAAAAGCAGAGAAAAAACAGGTTAAAGGTTCGAAAGAATCAAAACTAGATAGTGGATTATCTACTATTCTTAAAATAATTGGTGTTATTTTCATCATAGTAGGTGTTATTGGTATTGTAGCTTCAGTAGGAGGTGGTTTTGGATATGGACTTGGACTTGTTTTGGTAGGTCTTTTATTCTATTTATTGCCTTCACTTCTGTAATTTGAAATTTTGTAAAAAGTAATTCATTTTGTTGTGTTGCTTTTTAATTTTTTATCTTAAAAAAGCAATGCAATTTTTTATTAAATTGCATTGCTTTTTTGTTTGATATTTAATAGATTCTTACAATTTTAATTACTTTTTATCAAAACAAAATAGCTTAAAATAAATTCTTAAAAATAAGAATCACTTATAGAAAAGACTTTCTAAACAAAATAACCAGTCATGAAAATAATTGAATTACTCAAAAATCTAAAAACAGAATCAATACATGGAAATTTAGAAACACAAATAAACCAAATTCAGTTTGATTCTCGGAAAGTAGAAAAAAATGATGTTTATGTTGCCTTAAAAGGAACAGTAGCTGATGGGCATCAATTTATCAAGCAAGTCATTCAAAAGGGAGTAAAAATGATTGTTTGTGAAAAATTACCTGTTTATTTAGAAGATAAAATTACTTATATTCAGGTAGAAGATACAGCAAAAGCACTAGGAATAATAGCAGGAAATTTTTATGGAAACCCATCTAAAAAAATCAAATTAATAGGTGTAACAGGCACAAATGGAAAAACAACAGTAGTAACAATTCTATATAAATTATTCAAAAAATTAGGCTATAATGTAGGGCTTATCTCAACAATTCATAACAAAATAAAAAGCCGAATTTATCCTTCCACACACACCACTCCAAACCCAGTAGAACTTAACCGTTTGCTGGCTCAAATGCTCAAAAAACGTTGCACACACGTTTTTATGGAGGTAAGTTCGCATGCCGTCGTACAAAAACGCATTGAAGGGATTCATTTCAAAGGAGGAGTTTTTACTAATATTTCACACGACCATTTAGACTATCATGGTACTTTTCCAGAGTATATTAGAGCCAAAAAAGGATTTTTTGATATGCTTTCAAGCACTGCCTTTGCCCTTGTCAATCAAGATGACAGACGAGGTTTGGTCATGCTTCAAAATTGTAAGGCAAAACATGCTACCTATTCGATGAAATCTATGTCTGATTATAAGGTCAGAATAATGGATAGTTCCTTTGACGGAATGCAATTACAGGTTGAGGAAAAGCAAAATGGAAAAATAAATGGAAAAGAAACATGGACAAAATTAATTGGTAATTTTAATGCTTATAATTTGTTGGCTGTTTATGGTGTGGCTATGTTTTTGGGAGAAGATGAAGATGAGATTTTGACAGAATTATCAAATATAAAGGGTGTAAATGGACGTTTTCAGCGTTATACATCGTCTTTGGGAGTTCATGCCATTGTAGATTATGCCCATACTCCAGATGCTCTTGAAAATGTTTTGAAGACAATAAGTGAGATAAAAAAACCTCATCAAAACCTAATTACAGTAGTGGGCTGTGGTGGAGATAGAGATAAAACCAAACGCCCAGAAATGGCAAAAATTGCAACTAATTATAGTGATTGTTCTATTTTTACATCTGATAATCCAAGAACAGAAAAACCAAAAACAATCATAGAAGATATGTTGGAAGGAATAAAAAAAGTAGATGCTGCAAAATATCAAACTATAATTTCAAGAAAAAAAGCCATTGAAAGAGCATGTAGTATGGCACAAAAAGATGATATTATTTTGGTAGCAGGAAAAGGACATGAAACTTATCAAGAAATAAACGGCAAACGTCTGGATTTTGATGATAAAGTAATTTTGAAGGAATCTTTAGAGTGATTTTGTAATTAGAATGAAAAGAAGTAAATTAGAAATAATGAAATTAACTTTTAATTATTGAAAGAAATGAATTTTCTAATCTATGGTGGTTTGTTGATAGTAGGTGTTGTGCTTGCATTTTTTGCAATACAAGAGTTTAATAAAACACAGAAACTATTAAAACTAGGAGTTACAACAACTGGAAAAGTAATAGATGTAATTATAGATTCAAGTGGTGAAGGCAGTACTTACACACCTGTTTTTGAATATTACACTTCTCAAAATGAAAAAAAAACACATACAAGTGAAGTAGGCTCTGGCTCTTCTTCTTCTTATGAAATAGGAGAAAAAATAGAATTAATTTATAGTGAAAAAGGCGATAAGAGTGTTAAAACTATTTCGTATTGGGGATTGTATAGATGGACAGTTGTTTGGCTGGCTTGTGCAGCTCCTTTATTGATTATTGGTGGTGGGTATTTTTTGTATTTATTGAAAATGAAATGAATAATGAGAAATGAAATTATTTTAGTCTAATTTTGCTTTTAATAAAAAATCTACTCAAAATTAAATCAGCTTTTATGTCTAATCATTTAAAAAACATAGTTTACTGTTCAATCATTTTTCTTTTTTTACAATCTTGTTCTAGCCAAAAATCAAGCTCTTCTGCCAATGAAACAATGGAGGAAATAGAAAACCAAGGTAAGGTAAAACCCAAAAAAAATAATGAAAGTGATTTTTCTGCAGGCTCAACAATGGAAGAAGCACAAGAAATATCAGAATCAAAGCCACTAAATCAAATTGTAATTCCAGAACAAGAATTTATAGTAGAGAGAATAATTGCTTTAGAAGATGAGAAGGTAGAAACTAATGTATCAAGCGAAAACTCTAGTGAAAACGAGCAATTAAGCGTTTCGAACAAACACGCAAAAGTATTATTATTTGCCAAAAAGTTGGAAAAAGGAGCTTATCCAATTGCAAAAAACACTCTTCCCTACGCAAGTGTACACGTAATACTCACACAAGGACAAGAAAAAATAGAAGGAGATTTGGAAAACGGAACTGTAAAACTTTTGCTTTTAGATTCGGCAGGAATAACAAAAGGAAGTTTTGAAGGAACGCTCATCAAAAATAATGAGCGTTATTTTATTGGAGGAAAATTCAGTAATTAATTACGAATTAAAAATTACGGAAATACAGTTAATATTTTTTGTAATTCGTAATTGATTATAATACTTCTATCATAAAATTATGATTTGTATAAATACAAATATCAGCAGCGATTGTTAGAGCTTCTTTTACCATTTCTTCGGCTGTTAGATGAGGCGCATGACGTTTGAGAGCAAGGGCAGCAGATTTGGCAAACATACTTCCCGAGCCAATCGATTCTACTTCTTCATCAGGCTCAATTACATCGCCCGAACCCGAAATATTCAAGATTCCATTTTTATCTACAATAATCATCATGGCTTCTAATTTTCTTAGGTAACGGTCTGTACGCCAATCTTTTGCAAGTTCAATGGCAGAACGTTTTACATTTCCTCCATGCGAATTTAGTTTTTCTTCGAAGCGTTCTAAAAGAGTGAAGGCATCGGCTGTTGAGCCTGCAAAACCTGTGATTACTTTTCCGTCTGCAATCTTACGAATTTTTTTGACCGTAGATTTTGCTACTGTGTTTCCCATTGATGCTTGTCCGTCTGCTCCGATGGCAATTTGTCCGTTGTGAGAAATGGCAAGAACTGTTGTTGATTTTATTCTTTGTTTCATTTTTTTTAATTTTATTCATGTGTTCACTCTTTTTTAGAAATGAACAAAAATTAGACATAATTTAATTAAACTTCGTCATTAAAGTCAGTATCAAAATTGAATATTTTGCGCTTGTATTCGTATTGACGACCAAAATAAACATCTTTTACTCTATTATCTTGTGAAACTTCTTCAGGAGTTCCACTTGCAAAAGGGTCGCCTTCAAACATAATATAAACTCTGTCACAAATAGACAGCGTTTCGTTTGCATTGTGGTCAGTTATAAGCACACCAATATTTTTTTGTTTTAATTTTGCGACAAGCATTTGAATATTTTCTACGGCAATTGGGTCGACACCAGCAAAAGGCTCATCTAGTAAGATAAAATTAGGGTCTGTTGCTACTGCTCTAGCAATTTCGGCACGGCGACGCTCACCACCAGAAAGTAGTTTTCCTTTCGTTTTTTTGAAACGCTTCAAACGAAATTCTTCGATAAGCTCTTCCATTTTATCTTTTTGCTCTTGTTTTGATAAATTTCGCATCTGTAAAGGAGCAAGAATATTTTCCTCTACGGTAAGCTCTCTAAAAACAGAGGCTTCTTGCGCCAAATATCCGATGCCAAGTTGCGAACGACGAAACATAGGAAGTTTGGTAATATCTCTATCATCAAGAAATATTTTGCCACTATTGGGTTTGACTAATCCTACAATCATGTAAAATGAAGTTGTTTTTCCTGCGCCATTTGGCCCTAAAACACCTACAATTTCGCCTTGATTTACTTCTATCGAAACGCCATTGACGACAGTCCTGCCTCCATAGCGTTTTACTATATTTTCTGCTCTAAGTATCATCAGTTACCAGTTACCAGTTATTAGTTATTAGTGAAATACTGTTTTATTTCTCTGTTATAACTTTTCTCTGTATTTTAAATTAAGATTTCTTTATAATCCTCAAACTTACTCATTTTGTGGCAATTCTGTTTTTATCAAAACTCTATTTTGTGAATAAATAAGTATTTTATCTTTATTTATAGAGTTTTTTATGAATTCTGAAATAGAATTATTGCTAATCAAATCAACATTAATTTGTAATTCTTTTTCCAAATCTAATTGTAATTTTATTAAATCAAATAAAGAAAAATCAATAGTATGTTCTATCAGAAAATCTATATCGCTATTTGGTTTTTGTTCATTGCGAGAATACGAACCAAATAAATAGACTTTCTGAACGTTGTATTTTTTCCAAATTTGATGTAAATTTTTTAGCATAATTTTTTAACCCTCAACGAGATTCAAATGAAACCATCGTTGAAGATTTTGTTAATTAAATAAAGCCAATTCTACCCATTCACACAAAATATGTCCTATCAAAATATGACTTTCTTGTATGCGTGGCGTATCATCAGAAGAAACATTCAAAATTATATCACAGATTTCTTTCATTTTTCCTCCTTTGCTGCCTGTCATTCCTATTGTTGTCATTCCGATTTGGTTGGCTGCTTCGACGGCTTTTACAATATTTGGCGAGTTGCCAGAAGTAGAAATGGCTACCAAAACATCACCTTTTCTTCCCATTGCCTGTACCATTCTTTCAAAAACAATATCATAGCCATAATCATTTCCTACGGCTGTCAGATACGAAGAATTGACATGCAAGGCTTCGGCAAAAAGTGGTTTTCTATCTTTATAAAAACGCCCCGAAAGTTCGGCAGAAATATGTTGAGCATCGGCAGCACTTCCACCATTTCCACAAAAAAGAACCTTTCCATCATTTTCGAAAGTCGTTTTCCAAGCCTGTGCAGCCTTTTCAATGCTTTCTAATAAAGGTTCGTTTGTCATGATGCGCTCTTTTGTAGCGATGCTTTCTTGTATGCGTTGGTTTATGAAATTTTTGTTCATTGTTTATATTTTTTAGCTACGCTGATTTTCAATTCTACAAATATTATGTTGCTCTGCAATTAAATATCTCTACAAATTTACCAATAAAAAAACTCAAAACTGTAATACTACTTTTAAAGTTGCTACTAATAAGAAAAAAGCAGCATACGCTTTAGCGTGTGAAAGAAAAAATGTAGCATACGCTTTAGCGTGTGAAAAAAGTACTGTACACTTTAGTGTGCGAAAAAAGCTAATTTATGAATGAAGTAATCCACACAGAAAATATTTCAAGGCGTTATAAAATGGGAAGCGAAATCATTAACGCTCTCAAATCGGTTTCTATTTCTATTAATTTTGGCGAATATGTAGCTTTTATGGGGCCTTCTGGTTCTGGAAAATCTACATTGATGAATATTATTGGGTGTTTGGATACGCCTTCTAGTGGTTCATATACCTTGAATAAACGTGATGTAAGCCGACTTTCAGAAGATGAATTGGCACAAATTAGAAATAAAGAAATTGGTTTTGTTTTCCAAACCTTTAATCTTTTGCCTCGTGCTTCTTCTTTAGATAACGTAGCCTTGCCTCTGATTTATGCAGGATATAGCAAAAAAGAAAGAGATGCAAAAGCCAAAAAAGCTTTGGAAGATGTGGGTTTGGGCGACCGTTATCATCACAAACCTAACGAACTTTCAGGTGGACAGAGGCAGCGTGTGGCTGTTGCGAGGGCATTAATAAACAGCCCAAGTATAATTTTAGCCGATGAGCCAACAGGTAATTTGGATACCAAAACTTCGTATGAAATTATGAATTTGTTTGCAGAGCTTCATAAAAAAGGCAATACAATTATTATGGTAACGCACGAAGAGGATATTGCAAATTATGCCCACCGTGTTGTTTTTATGCGTGATGGAAATATCGAAAGAGATGATATAAATGAAAATCCAACACAAGTAAATTTGGCTGATTTGAATAAAGAAGAGTAATTTTTTGTATTTTTGTACAAGAATTTTTATAAATAAAATAAAATTAGCTATGCAAACCACAAAAACAAACGATAATAATTCTGAAAAAATAATATCTTCTAAAAAAAATACATTAAAAGATTATTTTTCTTTGATGCCTGTTTTGACTTACTTTTTTACAAAGAAAAACTCAAAAAATTTCAATATTCGTGCAATGCACACCATTAATAAAATTTCGATTACTGTTTTTTTATTAGGTATGATTTTTTTTATTATTAAAAAATTATTCTTGTCTTAGATTGTAATTATTGACAAGGTTAAGACCATTGTCAAAGTCAAAATTTTGAGGTTTTGTTGTTGATTTTATCAAAAATAAGATTCGTAATTCGTAATTTTTAATTCGTAATTCTTCCGTGATTTACATTCATATTCCATTCTGCAAACAAGCCTGTCATTATTGCGATTTTCATTTTAGTACAAATCTCAAACAAAAACAGGCTTTTTTGTTTGCTCTACATCAAGAAATCGAACTTCGCAACCATTTTTTTGAAAAAGCTGTTTTTCCAAATTCAGAAAAAAACATACCGTTGCTTGTGTCCCCACGAGCGACAAATAAAAAATTAGAAACTCCTGCCGTTGTTGGTGTTTTAGCGACAGCGACACCAACAGCTCATAAAATAAAAACCATTTATTTTGGTGGTGGAACGCCTTCTATTTTAGAAATCTCTGAATTAAAATCTATTTTAGAAAAAATAAAATCAAATTTTGATATTGATAAAAATGCAGAAATTACCCTTGAAGCAAATCCAGATGACCTTACTTCTTTAGAATTTTTGAAAGAATTAAGAAAGATTGGTTTTAATCGTTTGAGTATTGGTATTCAATCTTTTGAAGAATCATTTTTGAAGTTTATGAATAGGGCGCACAATGCAGAAGAAGCCAAAAATTGTGTCAAATTAGCCCAAAAAGCAGGTTTTGAAAATATAAGTATTGATTTGATTTATGGTATTCAATTACCAAAAAAAGAAAATAATTTTGAAACTCAAAGTAGAAAAATAAATTCTGATATTCATTATTTTTGGAAGAAAGATTTAGAATTTGCGCTTTCTTTGAATGTGCCTCATATTTCTGCCTATTGCCTGACTATCGAACCCAAAACGCAATTTGGAAACAGCTTAAAAAAAGGAAAATTAAAGCCGATTGATGAAGAATTTGCAGCCCAGCAATTCGAAATATTGACAGAAAGGCTGAAAGAAAATAATTATATTCATTACGAAATTTCTAATTTTGCAAAGCCTAATCAGTTTTCGAAACACAATACAGCGTATTGGCAAGATGAGCCGTATTTGGGCTTGGGAGCTTCTGCGCATTCTTACGACGGTAAAAGTCGGTTTATGAATTTTGCCAATAATAGAAATTATGTAGAGAATTTGAAAGAAAATAAATTACCTCAAAGTATTGATGAGCTTTCGGAAAATGATAGAATAAATGAATATTTTCTGACTTCTCTTCGAACAATTTGGGGAATTGATTTGAATCATTTAATCAAAAAATACAAGTATAATTTAATAGAAAACCAATCAAAAATGGTTTCAAAATTAATTGATGATGGAATGATTTTGATGGAAAATAATAAAATAATTTTGACAGAAAAAGGAAAATTATTTGCCGATGGAATAGCTTCAGATTTATTTGTGTAATGTAGCCGACAGGTTAGCTTCGCAGAGGGCTAAAGCCGTTCCAAGCTGTCGTTTTGTAATCTATTTTATTTAGATACGAGAGCTTGGAAGCTGTCGGCTACATTTTACTTCAAAATTTCATTTGAGAGAATATAATCTATTTTCTCAAAACTTTCTTCCTTTAATTCTTCTCCAAAAATGAACTTTCCTTCTTTATTTAAAATCAAAATAAAAGGTTCATTTGTAGTTGGAATGTATAAATCTTCAAAAATAGAATTGCTACTTGAAATAATATCAGCATAAAAAGGAGTTCCTATCAAAAACTCTTCTACTTCTTTTTTCTTGCTTTCTGTAAAACCATAAAAAGTAATGTTATTTTCTGAATAAACTTCAATCATTTCGTTTATTTTTGGAATTGCTTCAATAGATTTTGTAGAAGAAGGCGACCAAAAAACAAAAACAGTCAATCTGTTTTCTAAATCTTCTCTCATTATTTCATTTTCTGAAATGAGCTTAAAATTAAAATTAGGAAAAACCTCAAAAAGATTTCTTTGCATCGTAAAACCATCAAAAAGAGCTTGTTTTTCGTTTTTACTCATCTTTGAAAATGGATAAATTGTACTTGGTTTTATAATTTGAGTAGTATCAATAATTTGTTTTTCTTTCTTGAATGTATCAAAGGCATAGCTTTCAAGTTGTGTGAATTTTGCACTTGTAAAATCGCCATAACGAACAAACATATTCATAACCGAATCTTGTTTTACCTCCAAAGTCGAATCAATAGAAATTTGATTTGCTTGGAAATCATCTTGACTTTTTCTGAAAAATAAATAGATAGGTTTTGCAACTGTCGAATAAGGATTGCTATATCCGTTTTTAAATTCTTTTTGAAGACCATTTTTCACTAAAAAAGTATTGGGTGCAGTCTGATAAATAGGCGAAATATGTTGATAATTTTTGAGCCATAATTTTCCATTTTTAAAAATAATTTTTTTTCCTAAACCATAATTTCCTAACAAATCTTTTGCATTTTGTGGTAAATTATAAGGATTTGGAATAGGTTTTATTATTTCTTCAAACTGCTTAAAACGCTGTCCGTATTTTCTTACATAAGTAAATTTATTTCTCATAACACTTTCTTCATAAGCCATTTTATAGGCAATATCAAAAGGTTTATCTAAGCTCGTTGTGTCATAAGAAGAAACAAAAATATCAGGTTTTACTTCAATTTTTTCTGTTGTTTCAATTTCCATATCTGGAATATTAAGCCAACTGTATGCACTTGTTCCTATTCGTTTTGTAATTATTGGTTGTCCTTTTGTCGGTTCGCCTATTACGATTGCATTTCTGTATTTTTGCAAAACTTGTACAATCCATTCGGCTGCATCAGAAGTATTTTGGTCTGTTAAAATGTAAATCGGTCTTTCATAATATCGAAGTGTATAGTATTTTTCATAATTCTTATCAACTTCTAAAGGATAGCTTGAATTATACCAATAATTATCTCTCTTAAAAAATGATTTTACTTCTTCTGTTTCGGTAGTCAATGGAATAGTAGGATTCTCATAATTTTTACGACGTGGCTTTCCACTATCTTTTAAATATTCTCTTGTATGAAAAACTTTGGCAGTTCCCAAATTATAAACTGTATCTGGTCGTAAAAAACGTTCTACAAACCAAATAGGAACACTCATTTCGTTTATTGTTTTGTCTTTTGTAAAAAATTTACTTTCTGATTTATAAGTAGTTGTTCCTCTAAAATCCAAAATCAAAGCATCTGTAAACAAAAATTCTTTGATTAAATCTTTCAAAAAACGCTCATCTACATAATTAGCAGAAGGCAAAAGAGAACATTTTAGATAGCCAATATTTCCTTCTAAAATTTCTTTTTTCTCAAATCCATTTGCTAAATAATCTAGGTTGAATTGATTATAGTTGTTGTTTCGAACGTTTGTTTTGTATTTTGATTTGTGTCTTGACCTTTTTATAACTCCTTTCCTAAACAGAGATTTTCCTTGAGCCATTCTGTTATAAAAATTCTTTTTATTGTATCGAAACAAACGCCACCACACCGAACCATACTTTAGATAATGTATATCTTCATTTGACTTTAGCTTTTTTTCTCCTTTCCAACCATTACCAAAAATATGTTCTCTTCCACAACTACAATAACTTGGTTTTCTATAAAATCCATATTCTTTATGTCCACCTAATGTTCCTCCTTCCTGTGGTGCAGTATTTTCAAAAGATAAAGCTGTATTCTTTCCTAATTTAGTATCTAATTCATACCAATAATTATTCAAATAAAAAGCATATTCTTGCAAATTATATTCAATCAAAGAATCTAAAAAAGGATTATTTCCAATTTCTAAAATGGGCTTTCTGTAAATTGAATCTGTTGTATAAAGACAAAGAGCAGAATCTAAAGTAGCTTTAAATTTTTCTACTTCTTCTTTTTCTATAATTCGTTCGGGTTTTCTTTGTGCCAAAACAGAAGTAGAAAAAATGAATAGAAATAAAATAGAGAGTAGAAAAAATGATTTTGATTGAAAGGAATACATATATTTTGCCTTAATTAATTTCTTATTTTGATGTGATTTTTGACAAATCTAAGCAAAATAGTTTTATAACTAAAAGATTAGGTTTAAAAACTATTTTTTTAGTTTGAATTTTAATTGCACAAAAAAACCTCAAAACGAATTATTCATTTTGAGGAACTGTAGCCGACACCTTCCAAGGTGTCGTACCTTTACATATTCTGAACAATAGCTTGGAAGCTATCTTCTATTTTTAAAAGTGTTTTTTGAAGAATTTAGAATTTTTGACTTTAGAAGCTGTTGAGCTTACTGTATCATCAAAACGAGATTCTACATTTGCCATTCTATTTTTGAAATTTTCTTCTTCCAAAAACGATGGTTTTTCTTCCAAATCAATTTGTTCTTGAAGGCTTTTTGCTGCTGGCATTGCAATCCAAAGAGCCAAATAAGCCAAAAGACCAAATCCATCTAAAAACAAAGTTGCTACAAAAAGCAAACGTATAATCGTTTCATCAATACCAAAATATTTGGCAATCCCAGAAGCTACTCCACCTACTTTTTTATCAGTCATGCTACGCATAAAACGTTTTGCCTTTCCTACCAAAGAAGTTGATTTTTGTTGTTCCAACATTCTTTCATTTGGGTCTTTTGGCATTGCAAGCCATGAGGCAGCATACAAAGGAACTCCAAAACCACCAACAAAAACGCTTGCAATAAATCCTAAACGAACAAAAGTAGGGTCAATATTATAATAATTTGCGATTCCAGAAGCAACACCAGCTACTTTTTTATCTCTTTTTTGAAGCGAAAATTTTTTGTTTAGGTTACGCAATTCACGTTTTGGCTCTGCTTTTTTGAGAGTTTGCCATTGGTCTTTTCTCTCAAAATATCCTAAATCTAAATCAATCCCTTCTGCAAGTGCAATTTCTTTTGCTGTTCCAACTTGCAAAATCATTAATTCGACATCGTTTTTATCGATTGTGCCTTTATCAATACTCAATCTTTCCAAAAAAACTTCTGCCATACGTGTTTCTATATCTTCGATAGTCATCGAATCTTCTGGAAAACAACGCTTTAAATCCATCAAATAATTTTTTAAGGAAGGATAAGCACTTTGTTCGACATGAAATGAAATAGAAGCAATATAAACTTCTAAAGTATTATTAATTGATGAGTTGGAATGTAGTGGAGGCATTTTGATAAAGTTTTGAAGTTAGAAATAAGAGTAAATAGAGAAATATATTTTATCTCTAATAGAGTGACTTATAATTAGTTAGTGATAGATACTGGTAAGAAATTACAGTTTTGAGTAAAAATTCTATTTATAGGGTTTGAAGTTTATTGTAATTGAATTAGTTCTAACTTCAGACCTCTGACTTTTTACTTTATTTTATCCTGCTTGTCTTTGTTCTTGTGTATTTTGTTTTGTATTTTCTAAAATTGTAGTAGCAGAAAAAACAAGTTGATGCCAAGAGTTTGTGAGTTGCTGCAAAAAAATATTTCCATTATCAGTCAGTCGGTAATATTTTCTAGGAGGCCCTCCTGTGGATTCTTTCCAAGAATAAGTAACTAAACCTGATTTGTTTAAGCGATTTAGAAGAGGATATAATGTTCCTTCCACAACTAATAATTGTGCTTCTTTTAAGTGAAACAACAAATCAGAAGCATATACTTCTCCATTGGCAATTACACGCAAAACACAAAGTTCCAAAATTCCTTTTCGCATCTGTATTTCAGCATTTTCTAATGTAATCACTTTTTTTTGGCTTAATATTTTGAATTATTTTATTTGAAATTGAAGAATAAATTACTCTAACAATGTCCGTATGTCTTTCTTATACGATAGATTTTAAAAAAGGTTACTATGCAATGCAAGGTAGTGTGTAAAAGAGCATAGTTTGTGTTTTTTGAAAAAAAGTAAAAAAAATAAAAATCATTTGTAAAAAATAATGTATATTTAGCTAACTTTGGACAAATGTAAGTAGATAGTCCTATCATTTAATATTATTATGTCAAAATCAAATACCCCTTTCGGTTATATCAAAAGTTCTGTTAATCAACCAGCTAGTATATTAAAATATGCTATTGGTGTGGTGGCTATTGCTGCTTTGGTGGCTTTTGTTTTTCATGCAACACAAGGTTCAGACAAAAAAGATGTAGAAAATACATTTTTGTTAGAAGATATTCGCAAAACCAATGAAGAGCATTTAAAGACTATTTCGGATTTGCAAAATCAATTAGAAGAAATTAGTAAGAATACTGCAAAAGTAAAAGAAGAATTAATTCAAAAACAAGCTCAAGTAGATTCGAAGGGCGCACAAATAGATGCAAAAGAAGGCAGCATCGGAACACTTCAAACACAACTTAGTGATTTGAAAAACGATAAAATGCGTCTTCATCAGATTATTGATGAGCGTGGAAGAGAGCTTGCACAAATGACAGAGCGAAATAAAGAACAAAATTCCTTGTTAGAAACAACACAAACTCATCTTCAAAAATCACAAGAACAAACTCGTCAAGACCAACAAGCCATCAAAAACCTTCAAGAAGAATTGAGAGGACTTAATGAAAAAGTAAATATTTCGTATAATCATGAAAAGGATTTACAAACTCAAGTAAATAAATTACTTACCGATTTGAACCAAAATAGAACAGAACTTAATCAATCAAGAATGGATTTGAGCGATGCAAAAGCCGAATTGCGTATCTTGAAAGAGCTTCACCCAATGAATAATAATGTTCCTGTTCAGCAAATTACAGTTTCTCAACCTCAAGAAGAAAATAATGCGTATGCTCTCAAAATAGTAGCTATTGTTTCTGTAATTGTAATGTTTATTGTTTTTGTGGTGTATATGCTTAGGGATTAGGAAGTTAGGGGATTAAATATATAAACTAAAAGCATTTTCTTATCAAATTTAATTTTGTTTAGAGAATGCTTTTTTGTTATTGTACCCTGCTTTTTTCAAAAGTGCTTTTTAAAAATAGTAGGGTACAACATTGATTTATTGCTACAAAAAAAACAAAATTTGCATTGCCAAAACAAAGTGAGTAATTTTACTATAATTAAATTGATTATAAAGTAAACTTTGCCGTTGTCGGTGTCCTTACCGACGACTTAACTTACAAAAAACAAAAAATATATGTCAGATTTTCGTATTGAGAAAGATACAATGGGTAATGTAGAAGTACCTGCTGAAAAGTATTGGGGCGCACAAACCCAACGTAGTCGCAACAATTTCAAAATTGGCGATGAGGCTTCTATGCCAAAAGAAATTATTTATGCCTTTGCTTATCTCAAAAAAGCTGCTGCACAAGCCAATACAGAATTAGGTGTTTTGGCAAAAGAAAAAAGCGACCTTATTGGAAAGGCGTGTGATGAGATTTTGGAAGGAAAATTAGATAATGAATTTCCTTTAGTAGTCTGGCAAACAGGCTCAGGAACACAATCAAATATGAATGTAAACGAAGTGGTTGCTAACCGTGGACATGTTCTGCAAGGTGGAAAGCTGACAGACGACAAAAAAGCATTGCACCCAAACGATGATGTAAACAAATCGCAGTCTTCAAATGATACTTTTCCAACAGCAATGCACATTGCAGCCTACAAATTGGTAACAGAAAATACCATTAAAGGAATTGAAAAATTGCGTGATACATTACAAAATAAAGTAGAAGAGTTTAAGGATATTGTAAAAATAGGACGTACTCACTTTATGGACGCTACACCTGTTACTTTAGGGCAAGAGTTTTCTGGGTATGTTCAGCAACTTAATAATTCGTTGCGCTGCATCAAAAATTCTTTAGAAATGGTAAAAGAATTAGCTTTAGGAGGAACTGCCGTAGGAACTGGACTAAATACTCCAAAAGGATATGATGTTTTGGTAGCTCAAAAAATAGCTAATCTTACAGGGTATGATTTTGTAACTGCACCAAATAAATTTGAGGCTTTGGCTGCTCACGATGCAATGGTTGAGCTTTCTGGAGCTTTGAAACGTACTTCGGTTTCGCTGATGAAAATTGCAAATGATATTCGTATGTTGGGTTCAGGACCTCGTTGTGGAATTGGAGAAATAATGCTTCCTGAAAACGAACCAGGGTCTTCGATTATGCCTGGAAAAGTAAATCCAACACAGCCAGAGGCAATGACAATGGTTTGCGCTCAGGTAATGGGAAATGATGTAGCTGTTTCGATAGGTGGCTCAAATGGACACTTCGAACTCAATGTTTTCAAGCCTTTGATAGCTGCAAACGTACTTCAATCGGCTCGTTTGATTGGTGATGCTTGTGTTTCATTTACAGATAATTGTGCTGCTGGAATAAAACCAAATAAAGAAAATATTCAGAATCATTTAGAAAATTCTTTGATGCTTGTTACTGCTCTCAATACGCATATTGGTTACGAAAAATCAGCCAAGATTGCAAAAAAAGCACATCAAGAAAACAAAACATTGCGTCAAGCTGCCGTAGAATTAGAATATCTTACTTCAGAAGAATTTGATAAATGGGTTGTTCCATCTAATATGATAGGGTCAATGAAGTAATTTTTTTAGAGAAGAAGAATTAGGAAATGGAGAATGGAAATTGGCGAATTACTAATTTCTATTCTTCACTCTTCCCAATAATCTTTTTTTTATTTTATAGCATTCATTTTTTATTAAAAAAACAAGTTTATAGTGTAATTTGCTTGTTATCAATGTATTGCACCAAGAACTTATTACTAATAACTATTCCTATGTCAAGATATATTAATCCGTTTACTGATTTTGGTTTCAAACATTTATTTGGTTCAGAAAATAACAAAGATATTTTGATAAGTTTTTTGAATGCTGTTTTGCCTGACCAAAAAATAGCTACTCTACAATATAAAAATGTAGAGCGTCAAGGAATTACGGAAGCAGAACGCAAAGTAATTTTTGATTTACATTGTGAAAATGAAAAAGGTGAAAAATTTATTGTAGAGCTTCAGAGAGCCAAACAAGATTATTTTAAAGACCGAACAGTTTATTATTCTACTTTTCCTATTCAAGAGCAAGCAATTAGAGGAGATTGGAATTATGAACTCAAACATGTCTATACTATTTCTATTCTGAATTTTAGGTTTCAAAATCCGATTACAAAAAAGAAAGATACAGCAGTAAAGCATATCATAAAACTTATTAATACAGAAACAAAAGAGGTTTTTTATGATAAACTGACTTTTGTATATCTTCAAATGCCCAACTTCACAAAAACAGAAGAAGAATTAGAAACGATTGAGGATAAATGGTATTATGTATTGAGAAATTTAGATTTCTTGGAAAGAATGCCACCTCCTTTACAAGAAAAAATATTTAGTTATTTCTTTGATTCTGCCGAACTTGCAAATTTACCTCGTCCAACTAGAATGGAATATGAGGAAAGTCTAAAACAACTTAGAGATTGGAAAAATGTGATGCGAACAGCAGAAAGAGAAGCTAAGGAAAAAGGAAAAAAGGAGGGATTGAAAGAAGGAATAGAACAAGGAATAGAACAAGGAATAGAACAAGGACGAGAAGAAGAACGAAAAAAGGCGCAACAAAAAGAAATTGAATCTATTAAAAACTTACTTACTCAAACTGATTTTACAGTTGCCCAAATTGCAACTTTTTTGAGTATAGAAGAAGATTTGGTAGAAGAGGTCAAAAAGAATCAAATTTAAGAAAGTGATTTAGTGAAAAATAGTTATCATAATGTATTAAAAATACTTGTCTAAGTCTATTCTACTTTGTTTCTTTGCAATTCATTTTTTCATTATACTATCTTAAAAAACGCTACAAAAAATGTTTTATTATTATAGATTACAATCGTAATCCGTAATCCATAATCCATAATTCTTCTTATGCTACATGTGTTCAAGTTTGGTGGCGCATCTGTAAAAGATGCTTCTGCTGTTAGAAATGTAAGTGCTATTTTACGTTCATTTATTGACAAAAAAGATAAATTAGTTATTGTTGTTTCGGCTATGGGCAAAACGACAAATCTTTTAGAAGGTATTTTTAGGGCTGCCAAAGCAGGACAAAAAAAAGAGTTCGAACAAATATTACAACAAATTGAAGAGTATCATTATGGACTTACTGATGAACTTTTTAATGGAGAACGTGAAAAAATTGTTTATAAAATTCTTCAAAAATATATCTTTCAGCTTTCAGCGACATTAAAAGATGATGAGCCAAACTGGGATAAGCATTATGACCAAGTAATTTGTTTTGGAGAGCTTATGTCTTCGACCATTCTTGCTGAATATCTCAAAAAAGAACATAATGACAAGTGCCTTTGGATAGATGCTAGGCGTTTTGTGCAAACAAATGACCGATGGCGAGAAGGACAAATAGACTGGGAGTGGTCAGAACAGCTTATCAAAACCGAATTATTACCCATCTTAGAACAGCGTTTTGCCCTAACACAAGGCTTTATTGGTGGTACGATTGGAGGAAAAACAACAACATTAGGACGTGAAGGGTCAGATTTTACGGCTGCAATTTTTGCTTATTGCTTGCAAGCTGATGGTGTTACAATTTGGAAAGATGTAGCTGGAATCTTGAATGCAGACCCAAAAAGAATTAAAAATACTCGCCTTTTCAAACAGATTAGTTATTCCGATGCTGCCGAAATGACTTATTATGGTGCAACAGTTATTCACCCAAAAACAATACGCCCATTGGCTGCAAAGGACATTCCTTTGTATGTTCGTTCGTTTTTGAAGGCAGAAACAGAAGGAACAAAAATAGGTAATTTTGATACATTTCCATCTATACCCTCTATTATTGTCAAAAATAATCAAAGCATATTGATTTTTAAAGCTAAAGATTTGGCTGCCATCAATGAGCGCAATCAACTGGCTTATATTCACTCTGAGCTTAATCGTTGTAATATCAAAATTAATTTATTGCAAGTTTCGGCAACAGCATTTTTAGTCTGTACAAATAGTGATGAACGAAAATTTTATTCATTGAAAGAATCTTTAAATACTGATTTTGACCTTTCTGTTCTGGATAATTTGGAACTCATTACAGTCAAAAATTATGATGAAGAAACACTTCTGAATTTTACAGGGTTAGGAAATGCTTTTATAGCACAACGTTCGCAAGACATTTTTCAAGTTGTTGTCAAAAAATAAAACTATCAAAATTTTTAATTGACTGATATTTAATGGTTTGTGTATCTAATCTGTAATTTTTAATTCGTAATTGCTCCTAAGAATTACGTATTTCTACAAATTTGTTTAGATTTGCAGTCTATTCGAAATTATTTATTGAATCATATTCATTTTATGCAGTCACAAGAAATTCCAGTATCTTACAATGAGGCATGTAACGCCTACGAAACTAGAAAGTATGATATTGCTTTAGAAAAGTTAGAAATTACGTTAAAAGAAAACCCAAATTTTGCACCTGCTTTTTATATAAAAGGGCTTGTTTATATGCAACTTCAAGATTGGAGAAATGCTTTTGATAATTTTAAAACCTACTCACAAATAACTCCTGAAAAAGGTGATACGTATTTGAATATGGGAACAGCAATGCTCAATATGAAGCAGCCTAGAACGGCAATTTCTTATTTTGATTTTGCGCTTTCATTAAGAATGACTGAAAACAGACCCGAACGAGTACACCTAAATAAAGCTCTAGCATTTAGGCAAATAAACGAAAATCAAAAAGCAAAGGAATCTTTTGAAGCAGCTCTAAAAATACACCCTCATTTTGATGATGCCTTGTTAGAAATGGCAAAATTGCAATTAGATTTGGACAACAATCAAGAAGCTGCAAAGTATTATCAACGAGTAATAGATTTGCCAAAACAAAAAAGAAACTTTCCCCTGTGGGAAGCGTGGGTAGGATTAGCAATTACACAAACGGAAGAAAAAAAGTTTTCAAAAGCTCTTATTTCTATAGAAGAATCTATCGAACTAAATCCAAATACAATAGGCTTTTTCAAAACATCAGAGGCTTTTAATCTTTTGAGAGAAAGTGAATATAATGATGATTTTGAAACAATATTAGGCTAATTTCTAATCTTAAACAAATAGAAATACTAGACCAGAATTTAAGTTGTAGTGCAATATATTGTTGGTTTTTATGACAAATTATAAGCTATATTGCATTACAGTTTAATCTTTTTTTAGAAGTCAAACTGCAAGAACGAAAGCGAGAGTGTTTTATCATTTTTTAATAAAAAAAACAATTTTGAAAAAAACTCGTTTAAAATAATGAAAGGACACATTTTTTAACCTATAAATTTTTTTATAAAATGGCTCAAGAAAAAATAAAAAACAAAAATACACTCAAGGCAATAAACTCTACCGTAAATACAATAGAGTCAGTAGTTCGTTTTCTTCCAGGTGATTTGCATCACCAACCTATGTATGAAGCGAGCTTTGGAGGAGTTGCAGCTATAATAGGAGGGCTTTCTATGGGGCAAGCTATCATCAGAAAAGACGCTTTTAAGCAAGGAAATCGCCTTAATACAGCAATTATTGTTACGCTAGGAATTGCAAGTGTATTGCAAGGAATGAAAAAAATCAAACAAGCCTATGCAAAACAAACAGGACAATATGATTTAGTTGCAGAAGAAATGACAAGCTAACTCTTAATGACATTATTTTTGTCTAAAGAAATCTTATCTATTAATGGACAATAATGGATAAGGTTTTTTTATATCAAAGAATTTTTAAATTATTCAAATTCAAAATTTAACATAGTATTTGTGCTTATTTTTTCTTTTTTTACAAGTGATAGCATAATTTTTGTGTATTTTTGTGAGATAATACTTCTATTTTTTACTTCTACTTAAAATAAATTTATTCAAAATAAAATAATTTTGAAAAGGAAGATAAAATTTTTTGACTTTTTTTGAGTTTATTTAGTATAGATAGTTCACTAATAACAATTTATATCTTAATGAAATTTTGAAAATACAAAATTATTTTTCAAATTTAATCATTCAAAGATGTCTTTATCAAATTTGATACTCTAAAAATAGCTCTATACATTTGCTCTGTTATGGATTTTAATTAAACTATGACTTGCCTTAAAAACTTGTTTCTATGAAAAAAATTCTTTTTACATTTTTATTTACCTTACTAGGCGTAGCTTTTTTAGCAACTGAAGAAGTGCAAGCACAAGTAGGAAATAAATATTATTACAAAAAAACAACTCCTCGAAGAGGGCCTCACAATCATCAATGGGTTTGGACAAAACGTCGACAATATGTAAGTATTGGCTTGAATGTCAATGCCATGAATTATTTTGGAGATATTGTTCCAAAACCTAATTTTTGGAGTACAGATTTGCGTTTTACTCGCCCAAATATTGGTATTTTTGTTGAGAAAAAATTTAGACCTCAATTTTCAGCTCGTTTGGGACTAAACTGGGGACGACTACTAAGCTATGATGAAAAAACTGCAAGTCCAACAGACGAGCATGATTTTTTCCGTTATATCCGTAATGCTCACTTTAGAAATGATGTCTTTGAACTCAACGCTACTTTTCGTTGGGATTTGATGAGCAGCGAATTATTAAATAAAGAATTTTATCAACGTCCAAAAAAGTTTGTTCCTTATGTAACAGGTGGATTGGCAGTGTTTTATCATGCGCCTAAAGCAAAAGCACCAGCTACCAAAATTGGTGGAGGTGACCCAGATTGGGGAGTTGATGAATGGACTGACTTGCAATCACTCGGAACAGAAGGGCAAGGACGTGGAAGCTATACAAAATATTTGGCAAACGGAGATTCTGTAACTAGAGATTTAGGAAAAAAATACTCTAAAGTACAAATTGCTATTCCTGTTGGTTTTGGTATTCGTAAAAAATTATCTAATCGTATAGATATTGCATTCGAATTTTCTTATCGTTTCCTTCTTACAGATTATTTAGATGATGTAAGCCGTGATTATGTAGATTTAGGAGTTTTTGAAGATGATGAGCTTGCAAAAGCATTTCATGACCGTTCTTTAGAAGGAGATAGAGCCGAAGTATTAGCCGAAATGGCTGGTGATGGGCAGCTTCATAGATTGCTAAATAGTTATACTTATACTGGAGTAGATGGGAAAGTTTATAATACCTACGATGGTTTTGGAAGTGACCCATACATAGACCCAAGTATTCGTGGAAACCAAAAAGATAATGATGTTTATATGCTTACAGGATTTCATTTAATTTATATTATTCCTCCTCATGGAGTGCGTTGTCCTGTTCGTTTTAAATAAAAATAAATAAGATTAAAAGAATATTTTTTCAAAAGTGTACGAGGATTTTATTCTTGTACACTTTTTTTGTGAGATTAATGGTTATTTCTAGTAAATGGCTGTAAATTTGTCAATGTAAAAATAAAATTCTTGTTAAAAAGCATTTTAATCAATCAAAGAAATAAAAAATTATTATCAATAGATATTATGTTGGCTACAAATTATAAATCAATTTTTCTAGTATTATTTTTTGTCTTATCTTCTACTTTTTCTAAAGCTCAAGATGTGGAGTTTGGTTTTGGAGCAGGTGTTACTAATTATACAGGAGATATTTCTCCTTCGTACAAACTCAAAAATAGCCGTCCAGCAGGAGAGTTTTTTGTTCGTCTTAATCCCACTCCTGCTTTATCAGTTCGTTTTGGAGCAATGTTAGGAATAATAAGAGCGGATGAAACAAAATCAAAAGAGCCATTTTATCAACAAAGGGCAGCTAAGTTTACAGGAAATATATATGAAGCATCGGCAAGAGTAGAATATAATTTTAGAGATTATAGAGCTATGAGCGAGCTAAATCGCCTTTCTCCCTATATTTTTTTAGGAGGTTCAGTGGCACATATTTCGATAAATAGCAATTATTTTGATAATCAACCAAAGGCATTAGAATTTTCTTTGCCTGTTGGAGTAGGTATAAAATATATGCTGGCACACAGTTATAATTTAGGGTTTGAGTTTGGAGCTAGACCTACTTTTACAGATGCTATTGATGGAATGGTGCAAGATGGTAGCAATGAGGAGATAAGCTCTGTTGGAAAGTTTCAGATGACTAATTTATTTACGAAAGATATGTATTATTATACAGGAATTTCACTTAGTTTTACTATAAATAGAGTAATCTGCCCAACGCAGTTTAGATAATTTTTTAAGACTAAAAAGCAAAGAAATCTAAAAAAATATCAAATAAAATGAATTTTGATTTGAATTTGCTACTTAGGCTCGTTATTTTTGTCTTAAATCATTTTCTATACTTCTTGTTCCTACTTTTATGAATTCTGTAAAAATCTTTGCTGGTTCTGCCTCTTTTTATTTAGCCGAAAAAATTGCACATTCCTACGGAAAACCTCTCGGACAACACAATGTTCAAATTTTTAGTGATGGCGAAATGTGTCCTAATTATAGTGAATCTATTCGTGGCGCAGATGTTTTTATTATTCAATCTACTTTTCCTCCCGCTGACAATTTGATGGAGCTTTTGTTGATGATTGATGCTGCAAAACGTGCTTCGGCTGGTTCGGTTACAGTGGTAATGCCTTATTTTGGATATGCTCGTCAAGATAGAAAAGACAAACCACGTGTGGCTATTGGAGCAAAACTGGTGGCTAATCTTATTTCTGCTGCTGGTGCAACTCGCATCATGACCTGTGATTTGCATGCAGGACAAATTCAAGGTTTTTTTGATATTCCTGTTGATCATCTTTACGCAACAGCAATTTTTATTCCCTATATCAAATCATTAAATATCGAAAATTTGGTATTTGCTTCTCCTGATGTGGGAGGAGTAGCTAGAGCTAGAAGTTATGCTGCTCAGTTTCATGCTGATATGGTTGTTTGTGATAAACACCGAAAAAGAGCCAATGAAATTGCTTCTATGCAGGTTATTGGAGATGTTGAAGGTGCAAATGTAATTATTGTAGATGACTTGATAGATACAGCAGGAACAATTTCGAAGGCTGCACAAGTATTGCTTGATAATGGTGCTGTTTCGGTTCGTGCTATTGCAACGCACCCTGTTTTGTCTGGAAAAGCGTATGAAAATATCAATAATTCTCCTCTTTTAGAACTTGCTGTAATGGATACAATTCCGTTGAAAGAAAAATCGGATAAAATAAAAGTATTATCTGTTGCTGATTTGTTTGCAAAAGCAATTCGCAAAATTCACGACCAAGAGTCTATTAGTACACTCTTTATATAAAATAAAGTGAATAATTATAATGCTGTTATTCCCCACCCTAAAAATGAATTTTTTGGTTATTTATAAATAGCACTAAATTAAATATAAATATTCAAATTTGTAGTTTGAATCATTTTTGGTGTACTGCTAATTACATTATTTTTTTACTATTAAAAAGTGTAATTAGTTAGAATAATTAATTTAAATACCGTTTTTTTGAATTTAGGGTGGGAATGACAGATAATACCTAAAAACCTCCTTCTTTTCTAGCTTTTTAGCCTTGATAAGAAGGAGATTTATGTATTAGAAATTAAAATTTTTAGAGTATTTCTGCAGTAAAATAGGAAACCAAATTTACCCTTCCCAAAATAATTTAGTTTTTCAGATTCTTTAGCGCAATATAAATATTTTGTGTTTTATTATAGTCAGTACTATTATGTATGACCAAATAAAAATAGAAAATATTTTGTAGAAAGATAAAATTGCTAAAAAATTAGATGAACTTATATTAATTTTTTAAGAAGGGTAATTGACAAATGAAATAATACTAAAATAGTTTTGAGTAGAAACTCAATTTTCTAATAAGGAATTAAGTTGAATTTCAAAACTACGTCCTCAGCATATTCTTCACCACTTTCAAGCATATCAACATCATCTTTTTCATAATTACCTAAAAGATAATACTGCGCATACATTAAAGTTGATAAATGTCCTGCATCCATAAAAAAGCGATCTCTAAAAGCCCATGTCATATCCGATGGATCGAAATTAAAGAACTCTGAGTATAAAATATGCATAAAATCTGCACCTCCCATTGGCCCTCCAGGATGTCCAGAATTTGCTTTTTCTACCATCGCTACAGCTAATGCTCTTATATTATCGGCCGATTGTTGATCTAATTTTTTGTTCATTTTTAATTATGGTTATTTTTTTAATAGTTTATTCTACTAGCTGAATTACTATTGCTTTTAAGTCAGTTAAAATAATTAGAAATATTATTGACAAAACTTTTGTAAATCACTACAGAAAATTACATTTGCAAATATATAATAAAAAAATCATAAGTGTACAAAAAACACTTATGATTTTTTTATTGCTAAACGCTTAAGCAAATTAATTAAAGCTTATCATAACGAGAGCTTACTATTTTTAATACTTCTTACATAAAAACTTAAGCAATCCACTAAGGTTTAGATTCTTTTCTTGTAGAAATAAC